>CAQBGY010000555.1:326-3402 GCA_948759685.1 uncultured Eubacterium sp. | reverse complement strand
AATAATAGCAACTTTATTCTCCAATTTTCTTCCACATTGATTTATCTCTGATATTGGTCTTGGAGTCATAAGATACTCAAACCCCGGCTGTCTGTTCTGATGTTGTGGTGACAGTGGAATAGGAAGAGCTGTTGCTTATGATTTTGTGAAAGAGGGAGCATCAGTTGTAATTATATATTATGATGAAAAATGTGATGCAGAAGAAACGAAAGAAAGGATAAATGAATTAGGAGGAAAGTGTCTGCTGATACAGGGGGATTTGAAAGATAGATGTTTTATCCAACAATGCATAAATACTACTATTGAGTGCTTTGGGAAAATAGATATATTAGTTAATAATCATGGTGTTCAATTTGTACAGCAAAGTATTTTGGATATTTCACCAGAACAGTTAAATTTAGTATTTCAAAATAATATAATATCTTTTTTTTATATGATACAGGCCGTATTACCTTACATGAAAAAAGGAAGCAGTATAATAAATACTACTTCAGTAACAGCATATCAAGGTAACAAAGAATTAATAGATTATAGTTCAACCAAAGGAGCTATAGTTTCTCTTACAAGATCATTAGCTTTGTCATTGGCGGAGCAAGAGATACGTGTAAATGCAGTCGCACCAGGTCCGATATGGACTCCTCTGATTCCGGCTTCTTTTTCGGCTGAAGAGGTTACAACATTTGGTCGGAAAACTTCACGGGTTCCAATGATGAGAGCAGGACAGCCTTGTGAAGTTTCGCCGTGTTATATTTTTTTGGCATCAGAAGATGCCTTATATATGACGGGACAGGTGTTACATCCAAATGGTGGTACAATTGTAGGTGCATAGTACTTTAAAAAAAAGCATTCGTATATAAAATATACGAATGCTATTTTTCTGAAATATAAATATTAAATAATACATATCTGTCGTTCAAATTCTGTTGGTATTATCTTATTATATTTATTCATGAATACCATACGATATAGTTCATCTGCTCTTATATTAATATCAAGCATTTTTCGAGTTTCATTTGTGGAATTATTATAATAGGTTGAAAATTTACTAATAATATCTAAGGAACTGTGTTCTTTTATTTTTGCTATAGTCTTAGTGTCTTTTTTGAATCCTAATATACGCACAAAATCAAAGTAATCATTGTTTATAAATTGTGTTACGTCATTTTGAAGAATCTCAAGCATAATATGACACAAGACTCTTGATATACCTGCATAAGTGTAATTTTTTGAATGTAATTCATCAATAAAGGACTCAATATTAAAAAAATTAGATTTTAAATTTTTAATCCTATTAGATAAATCTTCGGAAAGATCATAATAATTTGAAAAATCATTAGTTTTAATTAACTGATGTCCTAATATTGTGCTGAAATCATTCAATTCTACATGATTAATATCTTCATAAATATCAATACACTTTTTAGGAATAAAATTGTTAATTGACTGATTAGAATTTAAAGCTTTCCGAATACCTGTAGCAGATGCAAATTTATCATCTAAGGCATCAGAATCGTAAGATGAACCAATTCTTTTGATAGCTAATGGTTTGATTTTTGAATGAAATTTTTTTAAAGCTTTTAAATACTCTATAGCAAGAATATTATTTGCTTTTTCTAAAATTTGATTCAACATAAATCCTTCTAATATATTATTTTCATTGCAATAATCAGTTAATGCCTTTGCTCTGGCCTTGGGATATGAAAATCCGTTCTTTAAATAAACAGCCAACATATTTTTATAATCAGCTGGTTCTTCCAATAGAATTTTAGATAACATTGGCAGAGCTTTGATATTATCTGTCTCACAACCAAAACAGAGATAATCAATACAGTTTAGTTTATCTAATAATTTTACTGCGGCATGAGCAAACGTTTCAGCAGAAGCAGTAGAGTATATAACCGGAAGTTCTAAAACAACATCAGCACCATTTAGAAGTGCGGCAGTTGTTCTGACTGATTTATCAAAAATTGCAGGGGTACCTCGTTGTACAAAATTCCCACTGCATACAATTACTACGTTATCTGCATTTGTTATTTTTTTTGCTTTTTCAATTAAATATTTATGACCATTATGAAATGGATTAAATTCTGCTATAATTCCAATTGTTTTCATACAAGTTACCTCGCTGGAATGATTTTATCATTAATATAATAATGTTTCAATAAAAAAAGTGCACTTTCAATAAAAATAATGCACTTTTAGGAGTTGTTTATTAAAATTCAATATACTATAATATAATTTGGATTGAAAAATAATCTGTAAGGAGAATATCATATGAGTTTTATTGAACAGTTAAAGGAAAAAGCGAGAGCTAACAGGAAAAGAATTGTTTTACCGGAGGGAATGGACAAGCGTACCTATGAGGCGGTAGAACAGATTATCAGAGAAGATTTTGCAGATGTTGTATTATTGGCAACAGAAGAAGAAATAGAAAAGTATGGGAAAGGATTTAATATCGAAGGTGCTACAATTATAAATCCAAGAACATGCGAAAAGACAAAAGAGTATGCTATGGATTTGTTTCAATTAAGAAAAGCAAAAGGAATGACAGAAAAACAGGCATATGCGATGCTAGTCAGTGATTATATGTACTATGCATGTATGATGGTTCGGGCAGGAGATGCAGATGGTGTAGTTTCAGGGGCATGTCATTCATCTGCAAATACATTAAGACCATCACTGCAGATTATAAAAACAAAGCCGGGAAGTAAATTAGTTTCAGCATTTTTTGTGATTTGTGTTCCTAATAAAGAAATGGGAACAGATGGAGTTTTTGTAATGGGTGATTGTGGATTGAACCAGAATCCAAATCCGGTTCAGCTGGCAGATATTGCTGCAAGCAGTGCAGAATCTTTTGAGTATCTTGTTGGCGAAAAGGCGAGAGTTGCAATGTTGTCTCATTCATCCTATGGCAGTGCGGCACACAATGATGTTGATAAAGTAGTAGAAGCAACAGCGATTGCGAAAAAAGAATATCCCCAGTTTTTAATAGATGGAGAGCTTCAGACTGACGCAGCGTTAGTTCCTGAGATAGCAGAATTTAAGGCTCCGGGCAGTCCAGTAGCAGGAAAGGCAA
>CAQBGY010000555.1:0-316 GCA_948759685.1 uncultured Eubacterium sp. | reverse complement strand
TTCAGACGTGTGCTCTTCCGATCTCAAATGTTTTAGTATTTCCGGATTTAGACGCCGGAAATATTGGGTATAAATTATTACAGAGACTTGGATTAGCAGAAGCTTATGGACCGTTATGTCAGGGAATCGCAAAACCGATTAACGATTTATCACGTGGATGCAGTGCGAAAGATATCGTTGGAGTTGTTGCGATTACAGCTGTACAGGCACAAATTAGTTAAAGAAGGATAGGAAGATGGAAGTATTAGTTATAAATTGTGGCAGTTCTTCTTTAACTAATTTGTGCCTGTACAGCTGTGATCGCAACAACTCCAAC
>CAQBGY010000554.1:1699-3409 GCA_948759685.1 uncultured Eubacterium sp. | reverse complement strand
ACTATAAATTAGTAATACTCTAAAGTAACACCAACACAGTTATTGACTATCACCAATAAGATAAATTATATTTTCAATATCCTCCAAAAAATAATTGTAATTTGTTCCCAATCTAGCTGCCATATAAAAAATATTTCCATCATAATTTGCATGCCAAAAATCCGGCTGAATTGTGCTGATTCTCCATTTAGAATTAATCATCGAATCGGGAAAAAACATATTTGCAAGATTCCAATTCTCTGGCTTCAATAATTCACGCTCAATTGTTCGGTAATCCCAAAAGGCGGTAGTAATATTTTTATTATTTTGTATCTGTTCAAAACGTTTAACCAGAGACGAAGAAGGATATGTAGAACATACTAAAAGGTAGCCTGTTGCATTATGTTCGTCACAAGCCCCTACTATATCTTCTAAATCACTAGAACTAACTGCTCTCCCACTATGAGCATAATGTTTACATTGAACGAGCCATCTTTTCTCTACAGTTTTAAAATTACTTAATGGCTTTTCAATACAAAGCAAATCTTTACCTCCATCTGTTCCTTTTCCACTCCAATATACTTCGAGTCCTTTATTATATAATAATTCTCGAATTAAAATTTCAAAATCATTTCCTGAAACCTCAAGTTCTTTAAAATCCAGCATTCCTTTTCCCCCTATTTATTCGTTTGTCAAACAAACTATTTCTAATTACCTTTTTAGTGTAATGCTTTTGATTAAACTACACATAAAGAACACATTATTTATGAGTAGTTTAAACAAAATACAGTATAATTAATTGGCAAATATCATTTTCACTACTTGATTTCAAAATGTTTGTTTAATCATACCATACCCATAACCTAATTACCATATCCTACCACAAAATCCGCAAAAAAATAAAGCACACCAGATTTTCACATCCGATATGCCTTATATATAATATCTACGCAACCTTTTTAATGTTAAAATTATTCAAGAAATTCTCTGTATACACATATTCTAATGTTCCAGAATCAATCTCATTAAAATATCTATATACTCCGTCCTTTACAACAAGTCGATACTCTTTGTTTGGATAGTATGCAACTCTCGAATCATTGATACCATTCAGTATACACTTGTTTTCCTTTATTGTTAAAACATATTCACCATTATTTAATCCCATATTCAGATCCTCCAAATTTTCTATATTTTTCGTCAATCAACTAAAATACGTCTTACTCTGTTCCCTCTTAACTGCTTCTCTGCCTTTATCCAACAATTTCTTATTCCTGTCCATGAAAGCATCCGCTGTATTCCTACTTTCATTTTCCTTTACCTTCTGAATGCCCCTGTTCATAGCAGCAGTCAATTCCTGTGATTTATATGCATCTTCTGACTTTCTCCGCATACTTTCATCATGAATATTCTGCACCATCTGACCACGTTCCTGAGAATGCTGATTCTCTCTTACTTTTGCCTTTTCAAGATAGGAATTGAGAATACTGTTACTATCCTTAAAGTCGTATAATATATACTCAAATAAGCAAAAAATGGCTTCAAAGCCTGTATTTATGCGGAAATCGATTTGAGTATATATTATAATATGCACTCAAACCCGAATCCATTGTAAATACTGGGTTTCAGGCATAAAAGTGGCTATTTTGAGTGCATATTATACGACTTTTGGGTTACTATGCTGTATTCTTTCCTTTTCAGCTTCTTCTCTTTTATCCATTTCAAGTCTGT
>CAQBGY010000554.1:0-1689 GCA_948759685.1 uncultured Eubacterium sp. | reverse complement strand
GCTTTGTCTCTTGCGGTCACGCTCCGCACATACTGATTTAATCATGCTTAATGTTGATTCTGTAGTATTTATTTTGTTCATTATAAAAATCCTCCAATCTTAATATCTCAAAAAGTTCTTTTCGACTTCCATTTCAGCTTCAAGTTGTACTCTCTTCTCATTAATCCTACATAATTCAGTAGTATCACGGTTAATATGTGCAATGGATTCCTCCACGTCTAAACGGTGGAACTTCTCCGCATATTCATCCTCAATCATTTTGGTTTTTAATTCTTCTTTCAAAATCTTGCATAGTTAAATGTCCTCCTGTAATTTATTTTTCTATATATGGTTTTACTTCATAACGCATAAGAGCATCAAAAACTCTTTGTGGAATATAATTTTTATACTTTACAGCCATTACCGTAATATCTGCCTTTTTGATGATTCTATATTCCTCAAATGCTTCTTCTGGTGTATTCCATTCTTCAAGTTTAGCTGGTTCATCATGACCAAATGGTGTGATTTCCCCATAGTACATATGAGTATCTGGATTGTATCGTACTCCAAGAGGCAAATCGGCAGCATTCGTATACTCAGGATTATCATGTTTCTTGCAGTTTGTTAGCATTGCATTTATTGTTACGGGAACAATACAGCAATTATCCGGGGAATATTCTTTGCTTCCATTACCGAATAAATCCTTATCCACCACCATTATTTCATCTTTTACTGGATAATAATTTTCTAAGTACCAGTCAATAAACAATTCCGGATTTTCAAGCCATTCTTTACATATGGTTGCCCCATCGTAACAATCATGGTAATTGGTATACTTATCCCTCTTATAACATCTATTGTATATGCCCTGATAAACCGCATACGCCTTACTTCTGGCTTTGTTTGGGTATTCATAATATTCTTGTTTTATCTCAATATCATCAATAGTCTTTCTGCCATACATTAAATCATCATAATCTTTGCTTGATACATAGACCAGATTCTTATAATAAAAATTGTTTTTATCGCCATCAATAAACCAGATTTTTGTGTAATTATTAGGATTTTTCAGAAATATTTTACCCATTAAATTCTTTGTATAATGATCTTCCATATTTGCGCTACCATCAATATCAAAGAAATTCATCGTATAATGATTTGCTACACTATGCACATGATATTTAAACGGATTCCGCAGATTATTTACCACCCTTCCATAGTTAGAAATCCAGTAATTATATGTACCTTCAATCTGCACAAATGTTTCAAATGCATTAATCAGTTTCACATTAATAGGATTGTCATTTTCTGTTATATCCTCCGCAAAATGAACATTGTTATTTTTATCAAGCACTTTCATTTTCGTAGGCATTTTGGGCTTTAACTGCCTGTTTTTTTCACACCGCTTGCATATCTGACTATAAATTTTTGTTTTGTTCTTATTGATAGAAGACACATCAAAATGGCACAAAGGCAGTATTTTTCCGCACTCAATGCAATATCTGTATTTTGATGTATCTAATCCTGTTAAATCTTTTCTATTCATTGTTGCTTCTTAAATTCCTTTCGATATGTCTTTAGATAGTCAACACAAAATCGTGTTCACTAATAATTGAGCATCCCGATTGTATACCCGATTCCTGTTCATAATAAAAGAGACAATACGATCGATTCATACTGTCTCTGTAAATGCTGTATTCAGTTTAATGT
>CAQBGY010000553.1 GCA_948759685.1 uncultured Eubacterium sp. | reverse complement strand
CCTTTATCTGGGGACGCCGGAGGAGAAGGATGGACGGGTGGTGCTTGCGGGGAGAAGGATACGTGACGACAGGTCAAGGGACAGGTACGAAAAGTGTCTTCAAACAAAGAACTATAAAATGACCGGCATTTATCCGGGGCACATTATCTGTGGGACAGACCACTTACAAAAGATGCTTTCCATGAGTGACAGGATGGGAATCGAGATTTTTGGCGATACGGATATGTCATTGGAGGCAGAGGGCAGGATACAGGTTGAGGGAAAAAGCATATCAGTGATGTCGCCAATAGCAGTGACTGGCAGGACAGGTACATCCAATATAGAGGTGTGCAGGGACTTTAATTTTTATGCGCCGGAAGGCGTACACACAATAGGGACAGGAGCGTATCAGGAAAAGTGTGACACGGACGACAGGCAGGACAGAGAGCATAAGCAGGCAGAGAAGCCGGCGCAGGAAATGAGCCACTGGCAGGCATCCTATTCCGCCATTGCGGCAGTCCCGGCAGCTGACTTTGCAAAGCTGGATGACATAGTGCTTCTGACAGATTTTTATTCCTGTGGGAGTATACCCAGAACTGCGAAAGCGACAACGACAATCGCGCTTGCGGAAGCGATGGGAGGGAAAAAGGACAGTGAATGCAGCTTTGCGGGTGCATTCAGGGCAATGGATCATAACACCGTAAAGGGCGGGATTTCCCTGCCGGAAAACAAGCATTAGGGGGTAAAGTATGGAAGTTTGGGTTTTGGTACTGGAGTTTCTGGCTTTATTGGGACTGACAGGCTGTGGCGCCCAGGAGGAAGAAGAGGCAGTGGAATTAACCTTTGATGATATTATAGGCGGAAATGAAAGCTGGGATGAGAGTGAGATATATGAGGAAGCCAGGACAAATGAAGACCAGCAGGGGGAACGGGCGACATGTGAGGCACTGGTCAGCTGTACCTCGGCGCTTAGTGAATCTGAGACCGTAAAAATGGCTGCAGGTGGAAATGAAATCCTTACCGATGTTTCACAATTAAACAGAAATGATATCTCAAGGGAAGCCCCTTTTTCCGGATGCAGGCTCTCGCCGGATAAGAAATGCACGCTGGATACCAGTTACATAGAGGGAGGAACATGGCAGGACTATGACGAGAATTATGATATGGGTTCTGGCAAAAATGCACTGGACTGTGACCGGTCATATATGTTCTGCCAGTATGGACATGGAATTATATACCTTAAGGATGCCGGACAGACCTTTAAGGACAAGGTGGAAGAAAAGGCGGAGGATGAACTTTTGATAACGCTGGATATATTAAGTGGTATGGTGATAATGGAGAAAGATGAAAAAACTAAAAATACATTTCCAAGGAAATGGAAGATAAAGGAGGTGGAGAAGTACGACATAAAATCGTTCATTCCTGAATATAAGAAAGTGAGAGAATTGACACAGGAGGATGTGGATGAAATAAACAGAGTGTTATATAAGTATGAAATCAATACGCCAAACAGAGTTGCACATTTTCTTGCACAGTGTACAGTTGAGTCGGATTTTGGGACAGGACCTATTGAGAGATATGAAACAGATGTTAATAAGGACTTTAAAAAATATGAGCCAGGAGGAGAGTGTTCGACAGGACTGGGTAACAGACCTGGTGAAGGGGCTAAATTTAGAGGAGCAGGTGCAATACACATAACAGGAAGGGCTGCTTACGAAGGTTTTCAAGAATACATGAAAGAATATGGAGTAGAAGATAAGAAAATTGTTGATGAAGGTGCAGTATATGTGGGAAAAAATTATTTTTGGGAGGCTGCGGGGTACTATTGGAGTGTATATAAGCCTCAAAGTGCTAATAATGATAGTTATAATTTGAATAAAATGTGCGATGAAGGAAAGAGCGTTCAACAAATAACAGATATTGTGGGTGGGAGTGATGTAGAACTCCGTGAGCAGGCTTATGCTTATTTTATACAAAAGTTAAAATGACTTGTTATATTTTGTGAACAATTTTACCAAAAAGACATGTATTTAGAGGAGGTTTCCAAAATAATGGTAAAAAAGAAAAATAAGATACTATTCCAGATATGCACATTTATGGTTGCTGCTCTTGGCATTTCGTTTTTGATACTTATTTGTGTGCTAAATAAAAAATCAGAAATAAAAATTACAGAAGAAATTTATAAAGAGGAGTTTAAGGCTGAGGCAGATTCGCAGCAGGAAAGTGTTTCAATTGAGCTGCATTATCCACAGATTAGCGGATTAAATAATCCCGAAAAGGAGAAGCGGATAAATAACTTAATAAAGGAAGACATCTTTGAAATATTAGGACATAAACCGTTAATATGGCCTGATTACTGGTTTATTGCAGATACAAATGTCAGTGAGGTGAAGTTTGTAAATGATAAGGTTATAAGCATATGTTATAAGGGGGATTTGGGATATATTAGTCCTGGACACGGCTGTGATTCATTTGCAAGGGCAACCACGATTGATATAGAACAGGAAAGAATTTTGACATTAGATGATGTTATTTCTGATTTTGACACATTAAATACGCTGCTTTTAAATAATGAATTTGAAAATATTACGGAATGGGAGGGGGTGAAGGGAACTTACCCCTTTAATGATTCATACATAATAAGACCAGCGGGATGGCAGATATCAAAACAAAACAGAAGCTGGTACACAGATGGAGAGGAGTTTGTGATATTGGAAACTTCTGTTATTTATAATGAATATTCAAAGAATATCCAATCAATGAACAACATATTCAAAAAAAGTTTTATAGACAAGATAAAGTAAGTTGCGCAAAACGGCACCTGCGGGTGTGTTCCCAAAGTGGCAAAAGGTTTGATGACAGTAAGAAGAGGTCTCATTGCTGTTGTTTTTTATGTTATTCTTGGTGATTATTTGTGTCGGGTTTTACAGATTTTGAAACGGGAAAGATGATTTCAGAAAACAGTTTTTTTGAAAATGGTTCTGTCTATGAAAGACAAATATGGGAGTATGACCTTGAGAACAGAATGATTGCAGAGAGTTATTTTTGTGGCGGATATCAGATGAGACACGTATATGGACACGACGTGAGTGTAGATACAGCTTGACGAGGATGAAAATAAGGATGGCTGCGACCGGATTTCTTTATTGTGCCTGTTGCGCCAGAATTTTTCATCGGGATTCGTCCTCCCGCCCGCGCTTCCAATATGGACACTGCTCGCCACATAGGCATGCTCCTCGCAGTTGTCCGGAAATACGACCCTGACCTCGTCACCGACTTCCGACATACAGTACCATTCAGCCCCATCCGGCATGGAGTAGACTGTCTGGGGAGCAGATTGTAGTCAGCTCGGACATATCGATTCTTTCCCTGTGGGACATCCAGATAACCCACAGGGTCAACGAGCACAGTACGTTGGTGCTGGATGCAGCCCTGTC
>CAQBGY010000552.1 GCA_948759685.1 uncultured Eubacterium sp. | reverse complement strand
TGAATGTTGTGTAACTCGCTTTCCAGCTTTGCCCGTTCCATAACGCCTTTCATCTTGTCCTTTTCGCTGGCCTTTGCCCTTGCCTCCAGTTTTTCATTTTCTGCCAAGAGGTCATTTATCGTGACCTTGTATTTCTTCAACTGCCCGGAGAAGTTCTCCATCTGCGGAAACCACTTTTTGAGCATAGAGAGGGCTTCCTCTTTCTTCTTTCCGGCGTTAATTGGATTGATACCGTCCAGCGTGGCTTCAATCGCCCTCGCCTGTTTGGAGAGGGAAACCGCCTGTTTGAAAAGCCGGGTGGGGATATGCTTTCTTCCCGTTTTGCTTGCGCTCTCCCCACGCTCCAAGCTGGGGTACTTCTCCAACATATAGGCGTGAAAATCGTCCTGCCACTTTGTCAGATTGGCCCGGTTGCCTATGATTTCTTTGGCGCACAGGCGGTTGTCTTTCGTCAGCGGAACAAAGGTCAAATGCAGGTGGGGCGTTTTCTCGTCCATGTGTACTATCGCCGACACGATATTTTCCCGGCCTACCCGGTCAATGAGGAAGTCCGCCGCTCTTTTGAAAAACGCCTGTATTTCCTCCGGGGATTTCTTCTTGAAAAACTCCGGGCTGGCGGTTATCAGCGTATCGACAAAGCGTGTACTGTCTTTCCTCGTTCTGCACCCAGACTGTTCAATGCGGCTCTGAATGAAATGGTAGTAGCGCCCCTCCGGCTTGACGATATGGAAATTGTACTTGCTCCGGCTGGTGTCAATGTCCGGGTTGCTGGCGTACTGCTCCTTTTTCCGTTCGTGGTGGGCTTCCAGCGGTCTTGCCGGGTTGCCCTTGTGTTTCTCAAATCGCAAAATTGCGTGTTGCGCCATTGAACTCCTTTCCCCATTCCATTCCTTTCCGGCGGGTTTTCCCGCCGAAAATATCTCTGATAGGATTGGAATGGAATCGATATAAATAGATGGTTTTAATCTCTGTATTTCTATATATCGTCCGGTTTCCGTACTCCAAGAGGATTGATTTTCGTACTTGTAGGGTACGGTTTTCATCCCTCCGGCGTACCGCAGCCGGACTTCTTGAAGTCGGTGTTTGGAACCGCTTCATAGGATTTTGGGTAAATGCGGTTGGGTTTTCCACAGCCCTGTTTCTGTATTTCCACCAGCCCCGCATACTGCAACTCCCGCAGGGTATTCACCGCCTTCTGCCGCCCACAGTGGAGCAGGGCGACCACCTCGCAGATGGGGTAATACAGGTAAATCCGCCCATATTCGTCCGCCCACCCGTTTTTCCGGGATAACTCCGCCCGCCGCAGGATAAAGGCGTACAGCACCTTCGCTTCGTTGGACAGGGGCTTGAATGATGGGGCTTCAAAAAGGAAATTGGGGAGCCGGGTGAAGCTGATGACTTTCTCCGGCTGGTGAATGTAAATCGTGTTTGTCATAGCGTGTTTTGTGGACGGTTAGAAGCCCGTTTTCCGGGGTGGGCGATAAAACATACCGCCCGCCCCGGTTTTGGGCTTGCGGAGCCTTGCAAATCAAGGCTTTTCCCCGCCTTAACTGTCCACAGCAGACCTCCTTTTCCGTTCACTTTCTGTTTTCTGCCGCCTGTGTACTCTGGCGGCGCAGTTCGGGCAGTATTTGCCCCGGTTGGATTTTGGCACATAGGGCTTTCCGCAGACCGAGCAGCGTTTCAAAGCACAGTCACGGTAAATCTCCGCTTCCAGCGTCCTATCCAGCGGCAAGACCGCCCAGCGGAACCACTTGCAGCAGACGGAGAATGTAATCATCTGCGGACAGGTGCAGGTGTCGCCATCGTCCAGCGCAAAGCAGTTTCCACCACCACAGTTGCAGCACTCCCGGCGGATCAGGCTGCTGGCCCGCTTCCTCTGCGCCGGGGTCATGCGGTAGGGGAAGCTGTCCGGCCTGTGTTCCAGCGGTGGCAAATGTTGATAGGGTCTTTCTTTCATGCACTCCCTCCGTTGTTCTTCTTGCTGCCGTTTTCCCCGAAAAGGCTTCCTGCCCCATTCCTGCGGCGTGTTCCGGCGTTGGTACGCTCACCCTCTCTGGTCACGGTGTCCAGAAGCGGGGTCACAGCACACTTCCCCAGCCGGGGTATTCCTTTTCAGACGGTCATTTAGTTTTCAAGAGGCTTGTCCATCGATGAACTATCTCAAGTGTATACTTTTTTGATTGCCTGTGCCGTATATCCAAGAGGTAGGAAATCAGCCCGGAAAACTCGCTATTTCCACGCTCTCGGAATTGTGGTATAATGGGAAAATACAGAACAGTAAATTGAAAGTTGACGCCGATGAAAATAAATGAAAAGAGAGAACATCTATGCTCAATGCAGGAAGCAGGATAGTAAATAATTGGATATATCCTATTGACAACGGCTATGTACTGATTGATACAGGGTATGAAAGAGGATTTGCACATTTCAAAAAGCAACTGGCAAAGATGCAAATAGCCCCTCAACAGATACGATATATTTTTCTGACACACGCTCACGATGACCATGCAGGCTATTTGAATGAAATACTCTCGGAATGCTCTGACATTCAAATCGTTATGAGTGACAAGGCGTTAGAAAGATTATATAAAGGGCAAAACTCTTTTCATGGCGGTTGCACAACCAAGATTGCCTTGCTCTTTTGTTTCTTAATGAAATTTGTTGGCAAGGGCAAGCATTTGTTTCCTCCAATAACGCAAGAATATTCATGTAGATGTATTCAAGTGACCGAACAAAACCGTAAGCAAGTGGAACTTTTATTGCAAGGAAAAATCATTGATACTCCCGGTCACACCGCCGATTCCATATCTCTTTTAACTAATGACGGTTCTCTATTCTGCGGCGACGCTGCTATGAACGGATTGCCAAGTTTACACAGAATAACTATTTGGGCGGAGGATAAAACGGATTTCCTAAAATCTTGGGAAACAATCATCGCACTTAGACCAAATCTAATATATCCGGGACATGGCAAGCCGTTTGGATATGACGACCTTAAAATAAATCTAAAGCGGGCAAAAAATATGGAATTATTACCGATTCACTAACTTCCGATTTATCGAACAGACAAGGAGGGCGAGAAAATGTCTTTATCCATTCAAGAACGCTTGAAAGACCTGCGTGTGCAGCGTGGCTTGACGCTGGAACAGCTTGCAGAGCAGACGAACCTCTCCAAGTCTGCGTTGGGCAGTTATGAAGCGGACGATTTTAAGGACATCAGCCACTATGCTCTTATCAAGCTGGCGAAGTTTTACGGCGTGACCACCGACTATCTGCTGGGGCTGTCTGAAATGAAGCGTCACCCAAACGCTGATCTTGCAGACCTGCGTTTGAGTGACGGAATGATTGACCTGCTGAAAAGCGGGCAGGTGGACAATGCTCTGCTGTGCGAATTGGCGGCGCACCCGGATTTT
>CAQBGY010000551.1 GCA_948759685.1 uncultured Eubacterium sp. | reverse complement strand
TTCTGTTAAGCGTCGGCAGATCTGGCTGAATAGTATTGGTACACCATTTAGACACTGTGGCAACATTCTTGCCTAACTCTTCAGCGAGCCATTTGCTTGTTCGCTTTTTCTCTACCAGAACAACCTTCAATCGATTTAGGTCTTTCATTTCAATAAATTTAATTTTGATGCAAAGGTAGTGATTTTATGTTTAACGACAAAGTAATATGCTGTATAACATAACAAGCGGAATCAAAAGGGGCAGATTCCTTATTGATGAGATGTTATTATCCTAGAATCATCTGACAATCATTCATATCATTCCATATGACAATCAGGCTGACGAAGGGGCGGCAATCAATTCAACGATTGATTGAGGCGTATAGAACTCGCCGTCCTCCTTGTTGGCGTTGATAGCAAAAGTTTGGAGGAAATATTCATACACGCGGCCAATCAAATCTTTTTCCTTGAATTTCTTATGTGGAATCTTGTCGATTTCGTCCATAACCTGCTTGATGACATTGCCCTCGGTGCCTGAGTTAATAAACAAAGCAGAAGGCGGAGCATTTTTGAGTTTAGGTTCGGACTCCATCAGTTTCAAGGTAGCATCATCAAGAGCAACAGCAAGACCTTTCGGCGCAATGAGTTTTAGCGACTCCTAATCGGTTTCAGGGGACGCCCTTTTCACCGAAAGCAGTTCGTTTCTGCGAGATAAGCATTTCTACATATTCGGGACCATCGGCATTTTCCTGGCGTATTTCATCGCACCGATCGTGGTAACGCTCGGAGATAAATTTTAGGAAAACAAGCCTAAGCAGCATATCTCGCTTATCAGTAAGCGCGGCGCGGCCACGTAGGGAGTCGCGGCAACTGAACAATATATCTTCGAGGACTTCCACTTTCTGCTTTTTATGAGTCGTTTCCTTAGCCATTATTTGAATTTAATTCATCACGATGAACTTAATAAATGTCATGGAGAAAGGTTAGACTTACTTGTCTGTTCCTTTAATTTGTAATAATGTTTTTAATCTCAATGTTTCATCAAGATATATTTTTGTAATTAAATCCCATGTTTTATCCAAGAAATTTGGGTTGACTACATCAATCCTTTTTTCTAATAAGCTATCTAACCAAACTTTTGGCTTTTCATCATTAAGTTGTTGGAATTCTTTCGCAATTATTTCCTTAAGGATAGGACTTGAATGTTTATCTATTAAAATATTCTGTCTGATATAAGTCGATGATAAATTGAGATATGAAGTTATAACCTCAATATCTAATAAAATCGTATTATAATACGAAATAACACGTTCCTGCTCTGATATTAGATCCAAATACGCTTTTGTTGGTTCTGCAATCATGTATAATTGGCTTTGTCTTTCTGCTTCAACGGAATTTGCAAATTCTTGCTTTATAAGTCTTATTGGACTTTCATTGCATCTGAAAACATTTACTATTTCAGCAATATTATTATAGGAGAAGGTCCTGCAAAAATAGTTGCCTGCTTCTTTAAATAGCTTTAGATTATCACAACCAATTTGATAAAGCATTAGATCATTTTGCATTTTTCGATTCTGTTGATTCTCAAATTGATTCTGTTCAAGTTGCTTGTGGAGGACAAAAAGTGTTACACCAGCCATAATCGTAGAACCTAAGTAACCGCCCCAGAAACTCAGCCAAGCTGAACTTCCGGCATTATTAAAGAATGGAATGGAGAAGTAACAAGCTACATTTAAAATTAAAGGTATGGTTACGAAAGTAATAGCTAATGCCTTATACTTTCGTAGGAATGTCCATATATAATTTCGGGTAGTAGGATTCTTTATATCCATAATATCAATGTTTATGCTATTTATGCAACTTTGCCGGTTTCGATTTCGGATTGGAGGAACTGGAAGATATAGACGGCACCCTGATAGTAGAGGCCACATTCGGGGTCGTTTAGCTTGGCGAAAGTGTTTGATGAATATAGTTCGTCGAGGGCACGGTGTATGTTCCAGCCATATTCCGCCATAAGCATCTCGGCAAGTTCTGCCGCAAGGCATTCTATCTGAAACTGTATGTCTTGTGTCATAATTCGATGCGTTTTAAGAGTTTTACGGCATTTGGAGTCCCGAAAAAGTATTGTACGGCATGGTTACCCTTGAATCTCAGCTCTTCAACTAATGCTGAAGCCGACAGATAGCCCATTATAAAACGGCGAATCTGAACGCCAACAGTATCATCGGCAATAGGTCCGATAACGATGTCGTAGGGATGAGCCGGAACATCGGAGTTGTTCTTGCGGTTCATCACCACAAATTCCGCCCATTCTTCTGAATAGTCAGGGAAAACCTTTATGTTTAGCCCATTCCTTTTCGCCTCGTCTTCATCGAACTCAAAGCACGATAAAGTGGCGGCTCCTTCGCTGAGAAATCGGGTTGTACGGACTGCCATTTCCATAGCTTGGCTTGGATTGGCATTGAGATAGAAGCCCTGTCCGAAGTCCTTGCCGCGCTTACTGCGTGAGAGGTCAATATGCTCAATGGCTACGTTTGACCCGTGATAGAGGCGTATCATATTTCCCCTCCTTCACGTTGGCAAATGACCTGAAGGTCTGAAACAGCGTCATCAATGGAAAGGGTATGTTCGGCTGCATAGCAATCAAGAAGGAAATCTATGCCCGTGAAACGGCGCAGATATGCGTAGGCCTGCATGTTGGAGAGGTTAAATCGCTGTGCGAAAGCTCCAACACACGCCACTACATATTCTATTCTATTAAATATCTCTTTCTTGTCCATGATTATGCTTTATTGCTTACAATTAAATCTTTAACATCAATATCAAGTAATTCTGAAATCCTTACAAGCGTATCAAGGGAGGGTTGCATTTTGTTGGAGCACCATCGGGAAACCGTAGCTTCATTTTTACCGACTTGCTCGGCAAGCCATTTACCGGTTTTACCATTCTCAACCAATGCAATTTTGATTCTGTTTATCTTGGGTGATTCCATATCACTTGTTTTGCTTACTGATTACAATTCTTTGATGTTAAACGCAAAGTTACATATAAAATCTGAGATTACAATCAAAACAAAGATAAATTTTGCAACTACCGACAACGATGTTAGACAATTATAGACAAAACGCCGCCGAGAGGGTGGTGGCTCTCGGCGGCGTTGGAATTAGTCTTCGGCTGGGCTGAAGTAGAGGAAGGTCTTGTCGAAATCTCCTTTTTGCTCCCAGTAGCGGATTACGTCTTTGATGCTATCCTGCTCATGGGACGTTCCTGTGAAAAAATCCTTTTCGTGATTCAATAGGAGTTGAAGTTCTTTTTCGCTCTTGTAGAGTGTACGCTCTCTGCGGTATAGCCATTCGGTTTCGATAAGTCGGCTGTTCTGATTCAACAGATAGAAGAATCCATAACCGAAACCTCCGGCGGCGAGAAGTAGAACCGCAAAGAT
>CAQBGY010000550.1 GCA_948759685.1 uncultured Eubacterium sp. | reverse complement strand
ATTATCAATAAGGGAAAAAAACAAACTTGTAAAGGATTCACCAGAATAGGAGTGGTGCTCTATGCGGAAATTAAAGGTATACTTGGATACATCGGTTATAAGCCACTTGTTACAAGAGGATGTACCTGAGAAGATGTCAGATACAAGACAATTATGGGAAATGTTTAAGGCTGGAAAATATGAAGTGTATCTGTCTACGGTGACGTTGGAAGAAGTGGCAGATTGTCCAGAGCCTAAACGGAGTGAATTTAGAAAGTATTTGGAACAGATTGAATATACAGTTTTAGGCATTACGGATGAAATGGAAATAGTAGCACATAAGATAATTGAAATGGGCATATTAACAAAGAAAAGTTATGATGATTGCCAACATATTGCAGCCGCAGTAGTTGCAGAATGTAATTGCATTATTTCATGGAATTTTAAGCATATTGTAAATATTAAAACAATTCATGGGGTAAGGGCAATTACTAATTTAACAGGATACAAAACGATCGATATTCTTAGTCCTACAGTTTTATTAGAAAGTGAGGGATGATTATGGAAAAACCTGTTTTAAGCCCTGATTTTACGATTGAGGACATCCACAAGTTGAGGGAGTACAACTATTATATCACTAAGGATATGTCTCCAGAAGAAAGAAGAAACTATTATAATGAACGTGGTTGGGCATTCCAGCGTGAAATAGAAGAAGCAAGGCTCCAGGAAGTGTAGACATGAAAAGGCAGATTTTGAGACCTGATTTTACTGTTGAAGACATTCACAAGAATTTGTGGCAAAAATCAAGAAGAACACGAGGTTGACTGATCCTATGGCAAAATAAAGAGGTAATTTCTTTGTATGTTTTCAAGTAATATTGTATATATGTGTTGCTTATATAGATAAAAATGTGTTTAGAAACTATAGGTTGAGCATTAATACCCGAAAAGGAAGGACAAGTCATGAGAGAATGTCTTGTCCTTTCTGCGTATCTTACGACTTTGATGGGGCCGGCAGAATCGTAGATATTGGAGTAGTTGCTGAAATCGTCGTTACAAAGATATAGCTTTATAAAATATACTTTATTGACAATATGGCATATTTGCCATATACCAAATACAGAAAGAAAATTGGAGATTAATGCTTTTCAGTATTTTTAAAGTTATCCCTCCTTAAAAACCTTGATTTTACAGATTTTTCATAAGCACATCATTTCCCAACCACAGGAATCAATGAGCTTTGAGTTAGAGGGTGGAAAGGGTGAAAACAACCGTTGGCGCAAATGGTTTCTTTTCAGAGATCATATGGTAAATACAGACCATCATCATGCGGACATAGAGTTCGACTTCTGTCTGGGTGATCATATCCTCAAGGTATTCCAGGTGCCTGCGGGCGAGTTCTGGCTTTTTTGCCTGGTCTGCTTCAATGCTGTAACCTTTAAGGGCTTCAATTATTTCGGATGATGTGGCTTTTGTGCCTTTTCGGATCAGCTTGCGGACTGTTTTTTCATCCATGATATCTGATGTATGTTTCAGCAGATAGGACATGATCTCCGTTGCCGTCTTACAGAAAGGGTCTTTCAGGACGCTTGCAATGCCAATGTTGAAAACCGTCATGCAGTTCTGGATACGGTTCTTCTCCGATGATTTCATGCATACCAGTTTAAAACGGTATCCTGCGATTTCCCGGAGCCGCCGGAAATCTTTTGGAGGGATAAAGGAGCATCTGACCAGATCAAACTTGTAGAGGTCGGCAATCCATTCATTTGGAATCCTTTTTGTCGGTTTTCTTGCCCTTGATAGCTTTCACATATTTGGGATGCGTAAGGCAGACATCAATGTCCTTTTCAAGGTAATTAAAAATTGGAATCCAATACTTTCCAGTGGATTCCATAAGCTTAAAAATGGATAGCAACATTGACTGTCATCCTGTGACTGAATAAATATGGTTTATTACCAATGACCACACCATTCCGAACCAAAGAAACCAAAGACCAAAAGACAAGCATTATGGAAAAATCCAAAAGTTTAGATTTTTTCACAATGCCGACTACTACGGAATCCCTCTCATTTCTATCATTCATATTGATACATAGGAAATTTGTTGCTATAATTAAAAGCGCAACAAGTTGCCAATAAGGAGGGATACATGAATTTAGATGATTTGACTAAAAAATTTTCAAGTTCTACAGCGAACCAAAGAAAGGCTATTTTCAGTACATTGTTTATCGCCGGGAACAAGCTGCAAACGCTTTTTGATAACCATATTCCAGAGGTATCATTAAAGCAATTTATGTTATTGTCAATAATCAGACAATCAAAGGAACAGCTAACATTTACTCAATTAGGAAATTTATTAGGCTGTTCAAGACAAAATATCAAAAAGTTAGCTGATGTCTTGATGAAAAAAGGATTTATTACTATTCAACAAAGCCCGCATGATACAAGAGCTATGTGTATCTGCCCCACGGAAAAGGTAAATGACTTTTATACAAATGGCTTTTCTGAATACCAAGATGAATTGAAATATCTTTTTGAAGTTTATACAGACAAAGAAATTGAAACTCTTTTTACCCTTTTATCAAGACTGTATTCCGGAATAGAAAATTTGGAAAAGAGAGTTGCAAATGAAAAAAAGTAGAAAGGTGCTGTTAATAACGTTCCTTGTTGTCTTGTTTTTGCATATTGGTGGAAAAATCATAATTGGTAATATGGTTGGAAATGTTCAGGATATTTCTGTATCTATGCCCGACCTATCAAATGTTCAAGACGGAAAATATATAGGTGAATATTTGAGTGAAAGTTGAGGTATCAGTCAGCAATCATCGAATAACCAATATTGCAACATGATAATGGTCTGGGAAGTGCGGCAGAAAGCATAGTCAATGATGTAGTGGAAGAACAGCCATTAGACATAGAGGCAGTATCGGGAACTACGGTAAGTAGTAAATGTATCTTAAAAACTGTCGAAAATGCAATAGAAAATTAAAGAGGGAGATTTATGCTGATGAAAACAATCGTAATTTACAATTCACAAACAGGATTTACAAAGCGGTATGCAGAATGGATAGCGGAAGCAACGGGGGCTGATTGCATTGAATTATCAGCCGCCAAAAAGCGAAATTTGTCTGCATATGAAGCCATTATTTTTGGAGGTTGGGCTTGTGCGGGCAGTATCAGTAAAATTAGTTGGTTTAAGGGCAATATGGATAAATGGGCAGATAAGAAGCTGATTGCATTTTGTGTTGGAGGAAGCCCGATAGATAACCCGGAAATTGACATAGCCCTTAAACGGAATTTCAGCGAATCGGAACAGAAAAAAGTAAAGACCTTTTATTGTCCGGGAGGATTCAATTATGAAAAAATGTCTACGCCATCTAAAATGATGATGAAAATGTTTGTAAAAGCACTTAAAGCAAAAAAAGATAAGACAGAAGCGGAAGAAA
>CAQBGY010000549.1 GCA_948759685.1 uncultured Eubacterium sp. | reverse complement strand
TGAATAAAGGATTTACAGAGGAAAGTTTGGATTTCTTCTAAGTTTTGATTTGTGGAAAAATCCAAAAGTTTAGATTTTCCCACAATGCCTGCGCCTACGGAATCCATCTTTTTATCCATTTCTTTTATAACTACATTCTTTTACAGGTCTATCCCTGCTCTCTCTGCGAAATCAGCTTTTCGCCCGATAAGTATCGATTGTTTTTCTTCCGGCAGGCTCTCAAATGCACACTTGTACCCCTTTTCCAATAAAGGAGTGCCTTTCGCCATAAGATATAGCTTCATATCAAGCCATTCCTGCCACAATCCTTCAAACAATGCCCTGCTGTCTATATAAGTTTCATCTTCCTCAAAACCATGCATCGGCATATAATATTTCAGCATCACAAAACCGTATCTGCCGACATCAACAACTACAATATCCGCCATTTCGTACAGCTCCGAAAACGCTTCAGCCACTTTTTTGCATTTTGCCCGTTCTTCCTCTGTGATATAAATTTTCTTTTCCATATTGCTTTACCTCGTTTCTTCTAAGATTTTACCATGTTTACTTTATGAGGGCTATCTACATACACCAGATTTTTTCCTTGCTTATTCTTCCCATTTTTCACTTTACTCACAATTCACACCCTTTAATGCTGTTGTAAGTTTCGTGGTATCTCCACCGATTTCCACGGTAATACCCTGTATTCTGCTTGCCATTTATCCTCTCACCTCCCGTTTTTAAGCAAAAAAATAGAAGCATCTCTGCTCCGTCAATTTATCCATTTAATAATTGGATTTCCTTTATATCCTTTTTCCCACACAAACCAGGCATAAGCCACCGCACTGGACGAGTACTTTTCAAACTCCCCATTCATGGCACATATCAGTCTGGACGAACTGACATATACCGTTTTCGGCGGATGCTTCAAAAAGAACTGCTTTCTGCTCTTACCCTCCAAGAATTGCAGTTTCAAAAACATGGCAACCTTTCTGCCCGGTTTCACTCTCTCCAGTGCTTTCTCCACAAACTGCAATGCATACTTATATGGTGGATTTTTGATAATATCCCCATTAAAATCTGCTATTGGCTCATGCAAGAAATCCACCGGATTCACATCTCCATAGCCACGATAAATCAGATCCGTACTGATGACCTGATATCCATGCTCTTCCAACACCTTTGCCATATGGCCTTCCCCACAAGCACACTCCCAGATAACAGGAGCAAAGGTTTCTTCTGCCAGAAGCTGCTCCGTTGCCTTCGGCTCGGTCGCATAATAGTCATGGCTCTGTCTTTCCTTATCAGAATGATTGGACGCTCCCCGTGTGGTATAAATACTGTTCCTGTTCCCCGTCCAGTCTTTATTTACATTCAAAATTCACCACCCGCTTTCTGTTTTGGGTATAAAAAGGGCACCTGCCATTTCTGGCAGATGCCGTGTGATAATCACTATTTTATTTTTCTTCTTTGCAATCGTTTAGTAACTTTATTATTTTTCGCTTGAAATCTTCACAAATTTCATTAAGTGTTGCATTCTGTAACGGTTCTAAAGCAACAAAAATCATTCCCCACAATTTATCTTCCCTATACATATCAGGTAACGCAGACAATTTATGTACAATATCATCCGTTTGAACCCATTCAGCATTTCTTATTGCCACCCAAAACGGAGTTTCAACAGAAGATGTACTCTTCCATAAATCTCTATCGTAATTTAGACTAATTGTCATATCATCTACATATAAACTTCTTGTATATCCTTTTCGATAAGCAGTAGCCTTCAATTTGTTTGCAAATGTCTTTAATTGTTTATCCACCATAAGTAAATTCATCGTTTCATCTATAACAGCATAAAAACGTTCAGCACGTATAGCATTCTCAGCGGTCAATTCTTCTCCGGAAAAAGGAACGAATGCCTCTTCATCTAATTGTTCACAATAACCTTCCAGTTGCTTTATATCGGCTGTTAATTCAGGAGCAGACACTGATGCAATCTGTTTCAGATAATTAATAATTTCCGTCCATGTTACGATAGCCATATACACTCCATCGACTTTAACACAACATTCAGAAACTTCTTCAATATTTCGTTCACAACAAAGTTCATTTAGTTTTCCCCATAAACTGGTTATTCTTGCCTTTGGACAAACAAATACCAAACAATCTCCTTGCGCCTGTTTTAATCTATCCAAATACGTCAATGGTTGATTTTGTGTTAGTCCAGCGTAAAACTTCATTTCACAGATAATCTTCTCATTACCATCTTTATCAACACCGACCATATCCGGTCTTTCTTTTTTGTCGCTTTTTCCTGTAACCTGGCACACATAATGAACACTATCATCTATAAAGCATCCTGTCTTCTCTGTTATATAATTATTAAATGCCACATTTAAAGAATGGGATTCCGTCAATAGATACTGCAATGAATACGTTGCAACATCCTCTTGCGAACCTTTTATTCTCGAATATAAATGTGCCAATAAAGATTTTGCCATAATCATATCTCCTCTCAGATAAGCATCAATATAATTATAGCAAAATCATACAAAAATGCAATCCGCCGTAAAACACCATTTCTAAAACCTATCGAAATCCTCTTGTGTGGCAAGCTGTGCATACTTGTTGTTTGGCAAATTAAATGATGCTTTCAGCGTCACATTAAATGCATGAAGGATTCTGGGTCAGCCAAGTTCGCAGTCATTGATTGCCTGCATGGCAATGTCGGCGGTAATGATTTCTGATTTGCTGCTGTCACCAATGAGCAGTCCGGCAGCCCATGTGCGGATGACGGTTGTCCTGCCGCGTCCGGCGCCGCCGGTCAGAAGGCCGAACCTTGTAAAATATTCCATCATTCCTGTTCTCCTCTGCATAAATGTATTTTTTCGCGTTTCACAAATGCGTTTTCCGTTTTATTTAAAAGCCGTATGGGTGTGAGTGTTCTGTCTGCTTCCACAATAAAGATATCCCTTAAACCCGGGGATAACGCAGGGTAATGCGTTGTTTTGCAAAGCGGCAGTCCACCTGGAGAAAAAACGGGCGTGCAACCGTAAGTATATGGCGAGGAAATGGGAGGAAATACGCAGGGAACGGGAAAAAGAACTTGCCGAAAAAGCAAATTAACAGAGAAAAGGGATTTCCTTAATGAAAAGGCTATGACAGTAACGGTTATAGTCTTTTTTCATGCGGTAATTATCGTATGAAATGAACTCCTATTCCCCCAAGCGGAGAAATGCCCATCAACAATATTCCGCAATCCAATCTCCCCACAATAAACAAAAGAAAACCACATATCAGCACTGAAACCAACCAATCATATCAATCAATCCATATTACAGGAGGGAAAAGACCATGAATAAAAAACAGGAACAGCAGATTTTGGACTATTACAGCACCACAGACAAATATATCCGTAGCAAGACACACTCCAATGCGCATC
>CAQBGY010000548.1:2599-3433 GCA_948759685.1 uncultured Eubacterium sp. | reverse complement strand
TTGTACTTTGTCTTTTGGTTTTCTTCCCTCCCCTTGCCTATCAGCTCACGGTATCTCTCTTCATATTCTTTTATCAGCTCTTGCGGGAATGTCTCTTTCCCCTTGCTTATGGCCTGTTTCCTCCTGCGGTTCATTTCACACAGCAGGGATATCATTTCCTCTGACCATCTGTTCCCGCTCTCCTCACTGTTCTTTTTCAGATATCGGATGATATGCACATTGCATTCCCCATGACACGTTCCAAAATGATAAAGGGCTGTCTCGTGGTCATGCACAAGGATGCCTGTAAATTTCGCTAAAAAACGCACCTTTTTCATTGTCGCTATGGTCTTGTCTTTCATCACCCGGTAGACCACAGCTTTCTCCATGCTGAAGTTCCTGATATAGCTCTGCTTCCCGTTCACACTCACTACTGTCGCATCCGTCATCACTACCCGGTGGTTTAGCAGCTCTTCCTCCAAATGGGCAACGCTTCCCTGTGCTTTTTCAGAAAAAGACCTGCAAAAATGATACACGCTCCCCGCTGACAGCCCCAGGGCATTGCCTCCTGCAGCGTCCAGGAAGGCTGCAATCCTTTCAGCTGCCATCACTCCTTCACTATATAGCGCCACAGCCATTGCCTTTACATTTGGCCCATAAACCACATCGCTGCGGTACTCGGGCGGTATGGTGAAATGCCCTTTGCTGTCCGCATAGATCCGCACCTCCGTGATCAGCGGCGCTGTATCAAGGTCTATCTCGTACTTTGTGATATACTTCCCGCCTGCCAGACTGCCGATTTCCCGTACCTGATGCCGGCATTTTCCAGACCGGAGCTTTTCTTCCACGTCTGCT
>CAQBGY010000548.1:0-2589 GCA_948759685.1 uncultured Eubacterium sp. | reverse complement strand
CCTTTCTGCCCGCCTGCCTTACGCCCGGTCTTTTCCCTTCCATTATAAGTATTGGCCGGCCTGCCTGCCTTCTGATCGGTAGAGGGCGGATTAGAAGTGTTGGAACTGTCATTGTTAATAATGCTCTTAAGCCGTTCGTTGTCGTCACGTAAAAGCTGGTTTTCGCAGGTCAGCTCACTGATCCGGGCGTTGAGGCGCTCAACATCCTCTTTGTGCTGCGTTTTTTCAACACGCAGATCCTTTTCCACCGCATCAAGGCGTCCCATCACTTCCATGAGCTGGTTATAAATGCTTTTTTCATAATTGCCACCCAAACCGGAACGCCTCCCCCCTGCTGTTTACTGTATCCTTATTGTAGCAGAAACGGTATAAAAATGCGAACTACGCGCCTTGGGACATTCGTCAGATTGACAACGGGCTGCTGGGGAATTAAGACATGGAAAATACACCTATAAAGGGAAAAAAGCAGGATTATTGCGGTTATCTGCATAAAGTTATCCACAATCAGGGCAGGGAACAGAGATTTTATTGTGAAACAAAGCAGGACAAGCCCTGCCTTGTGGATAACTTTTTAAACAGCATCAAAAAATTTCGGCAGTTTTTTGGTGATTTTTTTGACAAGGCTGAATAGTTAGTGCGCCCAGAAAGGGCGCAGTGTTTAATGGGTGGAAATCCCATCTGGTAAGGTGCCAGCCACACCACCAGTAGCGAACCTTGGGCAGGTATTGGTAACAATGCAGGCTAAGCGTAGGTAGCAAGGTAGTAGGGCTACAGGGCAGTTTTAGCATCGAAAGAAAGCTAAAACCAGTGCGCCGACGCAGTTAACTTTGCGGAAGGCAACATGTGTGACATCGAAATGGCGAGATTTTACACAGCACTGCGGTGTTGGAATGCCAGTCATGCTATACAATGACACTGTGTCAACTGGGGAGAGCCTGTAACCTCCGCTCCGGGTGTAAGGGGCGGTATGCGAATCAACGAAAGGAGTGTAGCAAAAGGGGAACAGGCAGTCGGATAGCCCGATAGTACCGGTGAAGGCGGGTAATGCCGCTGGAGGGAAGCGGAAAGGAGGTGTTCCTCACACCTCTGCTATACAAAACCATATCAAAGAGGAAACATTGTCTATACACAGAGATAGGAGAAACAATGGGAACGAAATTGGCGAGAATATCACAGCTGTCAAGCGAAAACCCGGACATGGTATTTACATCAATCGGGCATCTGATCAACAGGGAACTGCTGAAAGAGTGCCATGAGAAGATGGATGGAACAAAAGCGGTAGGAATCGATGGGATGACCAAAGAGGAATACGGCAGGGAACTGGAAAGGAACCTGGATGAGCTGGTGGAGAGGTTAAAACAGAAATCCTACAGACCACAGCCTGCAAGGCAGGTGGAGATACCGAAGGAAAATGGAAAAACAAGACCACTGAGCATTTACTGTTATGAGGATAAGCTGGTACAGGAAGCGCTAAGGAGAGTGCTGGAGGCAGTATATGAACCGCAATTCTATGATGAGATGTGGGGATTCCGGCCGAACAGGGGATGCCATAAGGCGATACAGCGGTTAAACATGATGCTGGAAAAGCGCCCGACCAACTATGTACTGGATGCAGACATCAAAGGTTTCTTTGACCATATAGACCATGAATGGGCGGTCAGGTTCATAGAATCACACATCAAAGACCCAAACATTACCAGACTCGTGAGGAGAATGCTGAAAGCAGGAATCATGAAAGAATTCCAATATGAAGAAACAGAGGAGGGTTCTGGACAGGGTTCCGTCTGCTCACCAGTAATCGCAAACATCTATATGCATTATGTGCTGGTCTGGTGGTTCCGGGAAAAGATACAGCCGCTGATGAAAGGATACAGTGGCATGGTGGTGTATGCGGATGACTTTGTAGTGTGTTTTGAGTACAAGGAAGAAGCAGAAATGTTTTATGAACATCTGAAAAGAAGAATGGAACACTTCGGAATGGAACTGGAAGAGGAAAAGACCAGGCTGATAGAGTTTGGGCGGAATGCGGAGGAAAAGAGCAGAAAAAGAGGCGCAAAACCCGAAACATTTACTTTTCTGGGGTTTACACACTACTGTTCCCATGGCAGGAATGGTAAATTCCGGGTGAAGAGGAAAACCAGCAGGAAGAAATTCACAAAGAAATGCAAAGAGATCCGACATCTGATTCGGGAAATGAGGGTATACCCCATAAAAGCCATAATAAAGAAACTGAACCAGATTCTTGTTGGATATTACCATTATTATGGAATCACGGACAACTTCCAGAGTATCAGCAAATTCAGGCGAGAGGTGGTAAAGAGCCTGTTCAAATGGCTGAACCGCAGGAGCCAGAGGAAAAGCTACAGCTGGGAGGGATTTAACGAAATGCTAAAGGTGTATCCATTGGCAAAACCGAAAATCTATGTAAGTGTATATGCAGGACAGCTGTAGAAGAATCAGTTTTGTAAAGAGCCGGATGCGGAAAAGCCGCACGTCCGGTTCTGCAGAGGGGCTTGTCCTTTAAGGGGCAAGTCTACTCGACCGGCTGCGGCCAACAGAACCTCCGGGATGGTTCTTTTTTCTTGACTT
>CAQBGY010000547.1 GCA_948759685.1 uncultured Eubacterium sp. | reverse complement strand
ATATATAAATGTTG
This sequence comes from uncultured Eubacterium sp., assembly GCA_948759685.1. The sequence goes on along the minus strand of CAQBGY010000547.1, from coordinate 3,420 downwards.
ATGAATTTTCGTATTAGGATAAAGTAGTATAAACATTACTTTATCCTAATATTTTATATGTGCAGCCCCATGCAGAGGAAGTATGCTGCTAAAGCAGCGCATGGGGCGCGCGTCTAGTAGGGAAGATGAATCTTTTCTACTCGATTAAACTTATAGCAACTTATAGGATAAATTTTACAGAGTCAAGCGTAAATAAGTTGACGAAGGCGTAATTGTATGAAATAATGTGGATGGAGGTGAATCCTATGTTTAAAGTAAATCCATACAGACCGGGAGCCGGATTGATGCCGACTTATTTAGCCGGACGTGATGAAGATATAGAGAACGTTACCCAGATGTTTGAGGCACTTTCTATGAATATGCCTGTACAGTCTATTATTTTCAGTGGATTACGGGGCGTAGGTAAAACTGTTCTGATCAATAGTCTGCAAAAAATTGCCGAGGATAAGGATATTTTTTGTAAACATATTGAAGTGGAAGAGAGAAACGATTTTATTTCTCAGATTGCCGCCTGTTCACAAGCATTTTTAAGGAAGGTAAGCGCGAAAGAAAAATTCAGACATTTGATACAGAAGCCGCTCGACGCAATTAAAGCATTGGTTATTTCGTTTGATCCAAGTGACAGTACCTTTTCTCTGTCTATGCAGGAAAAGGAATTATATAAATCCGTTAATTTAACGCAGGGTCTGACAGATGTATTTACAACAGTCGGTGAGACGGCATATAAAGCAGGTATTCCTATTTGCTTCTTTATTGATGAAATCCAATATATGAAACCAAAGGAGCTGGGCTCTTTGATTTCTGCTTTGCATCGTACCAATCAATTGGGATATCCGGTAATGGTAATTGGCGCCGGACTGCCCAAAATATATAAGATGTTGTCGGATGAAAGATCTTATTCCGAAAGATTATTTTTATATAAAGAAATCGGTTCTTTGACGGATGAACAGTCCAGAAATGCGATTGAAATACCTGCGCAGAAATTTGAGATTCATTATACAGATAAAGCAATAGAACAAATTATTTCTATTACGAAAGGCTATCCTTTTTTTATTCAGCAGATGTGTCAGGTGGTTTATAAAAATGCGGTTGAAAAGGAGATAGGATGCGGCTGTGTGGAAAGCAGTACAGAAGAGTTTTATAAACTTCTGGATGTAGGTTTTTTTAAGGTTAGATACGAGAGATGCGCAGACAGTGATAAAAAATTTATTTTTGCCATGGTGGAATGTGGAGAACTGCCGTGTACGATTGCCAATGTGGCGAAGAATCTGAATAAAAGCGTAAGTTCTATATCTACCACAAGAGCGCAGCTAATCAATAAGGGAATTAATTATCCGATCAGATATAGGGAATTGGATTTTACAGTGCCGGAGTTTAGCGGATATATCCAGAGATTGGAAGAGTATAGATTGTGGTGTGAAGAAAAGGAATTGTAATTTTTGAAGGCTGTTTTTGTAGAAAAAAGTTATATATGATAAATTGGAGAGAATGGAGGGAGAAAGTATGAGAAGAAAAATGCAGGCATTATTTCAAAACGGAGACAAGGACACTTTTGCCCATGCAGAATAGCGGGCATATAGAACTCTGCATGGGCGGCTAAAACTATATGTTCTGCTGTTTCTGCACTTTATTTATGCTAAGATCGTCAACCCCGCAGTAAGCTGCAAGGTTGACTCGTAAATAAGGAGCGGTGAAAATGAAATATATAAATGCAGCAGAGATATTGCCGGATCAGTTATTGAAGGAGCTTCAAAGATATATTGATGGTGAGGTACTCTATATTCCAAGAGCGTCGGGAAAGAAGGCGTGGGGAACTGACAGCGGTTCGCGCCTGTTTTATCAGAAGCGGAATGAGGAAATAAAAAGGCTTTATAAAGCCGGGTTTTCTCTGGATATATTAGTGGAACGCTATCATCTGGGATATAGCACGATCAGGAAAATAGTATACGGATAATTGCAAGGCGCTTGCCCGAAAGGCAGGCGTCTTTTGCGGTGATTTCATTTATAGTCATTCTCATCCCTGTCAGTATTGTTTCCTGTCTGTTACAATGATGACGTATCATAAGTTTCACAAATTAATTTCTTAAAAATAGAAAAATACAAGGAAAGTGAGGGATCAGAGGTATGAAAAACATAACGACGAAGCAGTTTCAGTTATTATCGGACAATCAGACGGTATGGGATTTACTGGTCGAGAATTACGGGGAAAATGGAGTAGAGGCGCCATTTTTTGAATACGCGCTTACCTCAAGCTGGCTGGATAAACGTTATCTCTATCTAAACAGACTTTGGTTTGATAAAGGGAAGGCAGTTGCCATTGTTTTCTATGAACAGCCGTGTACAGATATATATTTTAGCTTGCATCAGGGATATGAAGCGTTGGCGGAGGAGATGATAGCATATGCGGAAAAGTACATGCCGGGAAATGAGAAAGAAAAGACATTCTTTTTTTGCCCGGGGCAGCAGGCGCTGATGGATGCTGCAGAAAAAAAGGGGTACAGACAGGAATTTACCATTGAGAATTATGTCATTGATTTTGATACGGCACAATTAAATTACCCATTGCCGGAGGGGTTTCATTTTGTAAAACACGATAAGGTGGACCCGGTAAAACATGCGATTTGCTGTTGGAAAGGGTTTGACCATGAGGATAAGGGTCCGTTTGAAAATTGGGAGGGGGAAGATCCGGGAACGCCATGGAATCCCCAAAAAGCATATCAGGGTACCATTAGCGATATTATGGCGCCGCCCCCGCATTCTACATATGAGTATAATGTAATAATTGCAAATGAAAGAGAGGAATATGTCTGCTTTTCGGGAATGTGGTGGGTGCCGGAAAATAAGCTCGCATATATGGAGCCGCTTTGTACGATACCCGAATATCGTCATAAAGGTCTGGCGGCAGCGGCGCTTTCTGTGCATTATCGAAGAATGAAGGAGCTGGGGGCTGCGTGTATGACTGGCGGAGGAAACGAGTTTTACCGCAGAATAGGATACAATCGCAAAAATCAGACATACGGCTGGAAAAGGTAAGAGAAGGGGGAATAAATGAATGATAAATTTGGAAGAAAGAAATAGGAAGATAATCGATGCCGTAATCCGTAAAGCAAATACTGTGTGTCCGGAATCTCTTGCTCTAATCGGAATAAACGGCTCTTTTATGACCGGTGATTACTATGAAAAGTCAGATTTGGATTTGCTGATTCTGATCAATGATGACAGGGGATGGCAGCTTGGATGCAGCATGATACAGGACGACCTGCAGGTCGGACATGATATTTACTGTACCAGATGGGAAGATTTACAGTATGATGCCAATTATGAACATCCCAATATTTCCAAACTAATGGATTCGGAAATTGTGTATTGTGCAGATGAGAAATATAAAGAAAAATTACTTGAATTGCGTCAAAAAGCAAA
>CAQBGY010000546.1 GCA_948759685.1 uncultured Eubacterium sp. | reverse complement strand
ACGCTTAAAGGTCTGTGACATAGATACTATAAAGGTACGCAAATGGCAGAACGAACTTCTTTCATATCGTGATGAAAATGGAAATCCTTATTCGCAGACCTACCTAAAAACATGTAACAACCAGCTCTCGGCGATCCTAAACTACGCTGTGACGCATTACAATCTCGCCGCCAATCCATGCAGAGCAGCCGGAAGCATTGGCAAGAGCAAAGCTGGAAGGATGAACTACTGGACTCAGAAACAGTATGAGCTCTTCTCACAGAATATCCAGAAATCTGCCATCAGGCTCGCTTTTGATATCCTGTTCTATACTGGTATGCGTTCAGGAGAGCTCCTTGCGCTCACTCCTGCCGATATCCTTCCCGATAAACGCATTTCCATAAATAAGAACTTTGCCAAATTGAAAGGAGAAGAGCTGCTTCTGGAACCTAAGACACCTAAAAGTCGGAGGGATATAGCAGTTCCCGATTTCCTCTATGATGATATCCAGCATTATATAGGCAGGATTGGAGGAATAGAACCCAGCGACAGGATATTTTATTTTACAAAGTCTGCACTGGAAAAAGAAATCAAGAGGGTAGCTGATAAGGCAGGGCTCCCGCAGATAAGAGTACATGACCTTCGCCACAGCCACGCAAGCATGCTGATTGACATGGGCTTTGATATATTGGAGATTTCAGAGCGTCTGGGGCATGAGTCCGTCAAAACAACGCTCGATACCTATTCCCATCTGTACCCGGACAAAGACAAGCAGCTGGCTGAACGGCTGAATGCATACCGGCGCGGAATAGACAACATTTATGCAGAACATGGCAAAATTGAAGGTTGAAATCTTCTTTTCATTGTGGTATATTAAACATAAAGAAAGACACCTGCTTCAACAGATGCCTTTCATGGAGCCCCACTCCAAAGGTGGAGTTTTCCCGAGGTATGACTTACCTCTCAGTGAGAGGCGCCCATCCTGCTGGTGACAGGATGGGCATTATTTTTTTGTCTTTTTATCCTTATCTCTTGTGATAAAGGAAAGACACGCAACAATCAAGCCGCCAAAGGTAAATAACAAAGTTAATATACCAATGAAAATCGAGATAATCTCATAAGCTGTCATAGCTACGCACCTCCCTTCCTATGTATTCCGGTAAACCGGGTTCTATTGGCTCGGGAGGCTGCCACCCCTGTCATGGGTTCCATAGTAAGCATATTATCACAATCTGACAGGAATTTCAACCAGTTTGTCATTTCATGGAATATATGGACAACATTCAAATCTGAATCTCGCATGAATCTCACGGGCAAAAATTTGAGGCTGAAAATCCTTTATTTTACTGGATTTTCAGCCCAAATGTCCGCTATTCGAACTCCTCGGCGGATAGCTTGAACTGACTGCTTTTCTCTCATTTTTCAAGCATTTATTATCCATATTCTTTAAAAATTGCTCTCGTTTTTGTGCCAGTCAAAATTTTTAGAGCCAAAATAGAGCCAAAACTTCCACCTCATTTTACACAATCGTATATTGCTTCTCCTAATTTAAGAATGTATTCTCGTATCTCAATTACATCTTGAGGATAAATATCCTGCCTTTTCATAAGAATATCTGTATAATCTCCCTCATGTACTATTTGATTTCTTCTAATTACAATATTTTTCAAATATGTTGTGCAGTCATTTTTTGCCATACCTAATAAGTTTGAGATTTTCCCCCATTTATCATTTTCATTCCATATAAATGACAACGCATCAGCAACTTTGTTTGGGTCTTGAAACGCCAAAAAACTGTGTTTCAATATTATTTTTCGTTCAAATATTAAACCAGCATCTATCAAATTATTTGTCATATCCCCATATGTCTGTATATCAATTTGAAAAGTATTATATTTAGGTGTTGGTATTCTGTTTCCCACAAATATTTCCAACATACCAACACGTACCAAATCATGCATAAATTTATCAAAAGCGGATACACATTGAATCCATTGCCATCTTAATAAGTCGCTAATATCAACAGATACTGCCATAGATTTATCAAAGTAATTATATAAAACCTCAACATTTTCTGTGTCCTTAACGAGTATAATAAATCTTTGATATGATTGTTGCATTTATACTAACTCCATTATTACTTTAACGATTGTATCATATATTTCATCAAATAGTTTTCTCTTTTCTTCCATACTGTCATAAACATTTCCAACAGTTCCCATATCTGCTTTGGTTAAAGCAAACACAGGAAGCATTGCTTCATTTGCTTTCTGTATCAACGCACCAAACTCTGGAATTTCGCCTAAAGTTCTATTTGTAATTAACCCATTTTGTATCAAACAATCAATATCAAAAATCATATCGTTCTTAGCCAATTCCTCTGAAAAATCTCCTTCAATACAATTTTTGATTTCTTCAATTTTTCCAATATATGGTTGAGCAGCTTTATGATTTCTCACATTAAACCGTTGTATAATCACACCTATTAATTTCATATCACATACTGGCAATGGATACGATGAATCCGCAAATAATTCTCTTCCCTGTATTGCCCACTTTTTCCATTTTGGCAAAATCTTCTTTAATGTTTTTAATGCCATTACAGAAAACGGATCCGGATTCGTTGGAACTATAAAAGCATCTGCATATATGAAAAATGTTTGATTTATAGCACTTAATCCCGGATTCATGTCTATAAATACATACTCAATTCCATATTTCTCACAGCATTTTTGAATTAATTCGTAAAAAGCTCCCGGAAGATTCTGTAAAGTAACTATTGCATTATTACTATTCAATGCAAGGCTTAATGATGAATCGTATTCTGATAAATCCATATGTCCCGGGATAATAAACAAATTACTATTTTTGATATGAGCAGGACAATCTATTGCTGTTATTGGTTGTGGTCTACCCGAAAATGCCATACTAACAGCATCCTTAATATTCATCAGCTTTGTTGAATCATTTTCATAATACTCATCAAATGCTTCACCTAAAAACATACCCGTCAAATTACATTGCGGATCACCGTCTACAAGCAACACCTTTTTATTCTGTTGTGATAATTTCCATGCAATATGAAAAGTTGTTGTTGTTTTACTCACGCCTCCCTTGTGGTTAAATAATTCAATTATCTTTGCCATCTCTGCTCCTTTAATAAACATTTTGTTTGTAAATATTATTAACATGGTGCTAGCACCATGTGTCTATAACAACAAGAAAAATATCTATATCTCTTCCACCATTATACAGCAAATGCCAAAACAGGTATTATCTACCCCTATGCTTCTTTTTCCTTTTCTGCTGTTTCAGTTCAAACTGCCGCTGTTTCTCTGCTTCCCTTTGTTCCCGGCTCATAGTCTTACGTTCAGTTTTCAACTGCTCCTGCTGTAATTTCAAAGCCTGTTGCGATTTTGTTCCTATCCCGGTATTCTGTACCTGTTTCCGTACTT
>CAQBGY010000545.1:3159-3435 GCA_948759685.1 uncultured Eubacterium sp. | reverse complement strand
AAAAATTTTTGAAACAAAATTTAAAATATCCCTTGACAATAACGGTATATTCAACTATAATAAATAATGTCAGGAGCAAGGAACTGACAATGATTTAAAAGTGAATAACGACATAATCAATAACTGGAGGGTGCAAAATATGAACGTCGAAACCAAAGCAAATGTTGGCGACACTATTTATTTTTTGAAACGGATCAATCGTGTAACTTGTCCCTTATGTAATGGAGATGGCAAAATTATTCTTACGCCAAAGGAAAGCGCAAGTTCGATTGGTGA
>CAQBGY010000545.1:1115-3149 GCA_948759685.1 uncultured Eubacterium sp. | reverse complement strand
ACATGGGTTCGACTCCCATACGCCCTACCAAATCAAATGAAAAGGTAGATGTAAAATGACTCCGATTGCAAATATGAATGTTTACAATGATGGAATGCGAAAAAGTATGCTGGATAAGATTTGGTTTTTGGATAAGATTGATGGCAACATAAGTACCATTTACGATTATGGTTGCGCAGATGGATCGCTGTTAAAAATGGTTGGCGAAATCTGTCCGAGTATGAAATTAGATGGATATGATATTAGTCAGGAAATGATTGATATTGCCAAGCGAAATGTTCCTAATGCCGATCTTCTTTCAACTGATCCGAAATCGAACTTACATAATACTGTTTTAAATGCTTCATCTGTATTCCATGAAATTCATGCGTATTCGCCCGATGTTGAATGGGATTATCGAAACATTTTTGATAGTGGAGCAACATATATTGCAATTCGAGATATGTTTTATTCTAAACATTCTTGTCATCCAACCAATCCTATTTCTTTAGCAAAAGTTCTTCAGCGTGAAAATCCTGATAAGATTTCAGAGTTTGAGGCTTTTAATGGGGGGTTGACCAGTAACAAAAATTTTTTGCATTACCTATTGACTTATCGTTATGTGGAAAATTGGGATCGTGAAGTTAGAGAAAATTACTTCCCACATAGCATTGAAGAATTTTTGAGTAAGATTCCTACAAAGTATGAGGTTGTATATTTTGAACATTATACACTTCCGTTTCTTAGGGATCAAGTTTGGAAAGATTTTGGATTTACATTGTCTGATTCAACTCATGCAAAAATTCTTTTGAAATTAACTGATTAGTAAATAAGCAAGTGCATACGGGGATATGAAAGTTTTGTGGTGTTCTCGTCATATAGCCCATAAACCACCGCTTGCTTTATATATTGCGGAGTAGAGAAGTCTGGTCTATCTCGCCATCCTCATAAGTTGGAAATCATGGGTTCAAATCCCATCTCCGCAACCATAGGAATTAAATTCCTAAACCGTCAATGCTGTCCTACGGTATATAAAGACAAGGTTTCAGCCAGTGGTAGTAGGCGAAGGCTACCAGATGCTCTACTGAAAACCAAATGGGTGTCAATGGTAAGGTACTCAAGCTGGTGAAGAGGATAGATTGCTAATCTATTAGGCCAGAAATGGTGCGTGAGTTCGAGTCTCACCCTTACCGCCAATGCCTCTGTAGCACAACTGGTAGTGCAGCGCACTTGTAATGCGCAGGTTGCAGGTTCGAGTCCTGTCAGTGGCTCCAATGGGGTCATAGTTCAGTTGGTAGAACGTCTGCTTTGCAAGCAGAAGGTCGTGAGTTCGATTCTCACTGGCTCCACCAGATATACGCCAGTAACTCAGATGGTAGAGTAGCAGCCTTTTAAGCTGTCTGTCGTGGGTTCAAGTCCCATCTGGCGTACCAACATTTAAATGTTTCGGTATGGAGGATAGAAATGAAATACAATATTAAGCAAACGGATTTTAAAGGGAATTGTCGTAACGATGGTAAATGGTGGTCATGGGAACAAAAATGTGATCATTGTGGCGCAGATTGTCAACATACTGGAATTATGACTACAGCAAAACCAGATACGGATGAAGTTGATTTTTGTATTCAGTGTTATCGTGAATTGATGGATCAAAATATTCCTTATAAGAAGGCTTATGAGATGTATAAAAAGAAATAATATGCTGGTATGATGGAATTGGCAGACGTGGCAGACTCAAAATCTGTTGGTAGCAATACCGTGTGGGTTCAAGTCCCACTACCAGCACCAAATAAAGAAAACTCTGTGGTCAGCAGAGTGCGCCGGGTTGAACAAAGGGCGCATTTGCGTGGAGGTGGAGAAATTCTTTGGACTGTAAATGCCGGGAGGTGAAGAAGCCAAGGGAAAGCGGCTTCAATCGACTATGCGGAATCTCAAGTAATTAAATAGTCCTGAATAATCAGGACATGACATTGTAGCCAAGATTGGTAAGGCAATAGTCCGCAAAACTATGATCGTGGGTTCAAATCCCACCAATGTCTCCATATCCCGTATTAC
>CAQBGY010000545.1:245-1105 GCA_948759685.1 uncultured Eubacterium sp. | reverse complement strand
ACAATGGTCTTAGTACATTTCACTGTGACGTGAAGGCGGCTTGCAACGCAGCGGGATTTTATATAGGGGTATAGCCAAGCGGTAAGGCTGGGGACTTTGACTCCTTGATCGTAGGTTCGATTCCTACTACCCCTGCCATATTTTTAAGGTAGGTACTTTATGAGAAAGAAAGCAGAAGAAATAACTGAAAAGATTGTAAAAAATATTCCTACATCTGATAATGGTGCTGGCGTGTTATGTATGACAAAATCTGGTCAGAAATATCAGATCAGCCAGAATGTAGAAAAGATGAAATTTACTTTATGGAAAGTTGTTGATAAAGGATTTGTAAAGGTTAGAATAGCAAATTCGCCAGTTGATTTGTATGATCTTGTTCCTTGGGATGAGTAAATAGTTTATATGCGGGAGTGTCGGAATTGGTAGACGATGCGGACTTAAAATCCGCTGGCCTGTGGTCGTGAGGGTTCGATCCCCTTCTCCCGTACCAGCCGCCTTGGGTAAGCGGTGTGATGTTCTCCCTTTCTTTGCTATAACAAACTTTGTTGCTGGAGTTACAATATGACTTGACAAGGCACATTGAAAAGTAATTGTTTTAGACAGCAATACCACAATAGAGGATAGAATGGGCAGCTATCACCATGCCAGATTGTGCGTACTGGCGAAAAGGAGATGCCGAAGTGTCGCTCGGCCTATTGTGGATTTATCTGGATGTAGCTTAATGGTAGAGCGCATGATTTGGGATCATGTAGGTTTCAGTTCGAGTCTGAATATCCAGACCAGAGTATTCTTGTTTACACATTTCCTCCAAAATGTAATATGATCTGTGTTAGATAAGGGTCACGGTTGCAGCCGCTCCAGTG
>CAQBGY010000545.1:0-235 GCA_948759685.1 uncultured Eubacterium sp. | reverse complement strand
TTATATTTGTGATTAGGAGGGATATATGAATAGTAAACGAATTGGGAATATTGGAGAAGCAAAAGTTCTTGCTAAATTTGTTGAAATGGGTATCCCTATTTATATTCCATTTGGTGATGATGAAAAAGCTGACTTAGTTGCTGAATTTAATGGAAAGCTGAACAAAATTCAGGTGAAAACATCTATTAAATCTAAGAATGGATGTTCAATATTTAGATCGGAAGAGCGTCGTGTA
>CAQBGY010000544.1 GCA_948759685.1 uncultured Eubacterium sp. | reverse complement strand
ACTCAAAGAAACAGTATCTTGAACCTTAAACTAAATCTTGGACTTAAATATACAGTACATTTTCTGAATCCTCCCTATAAAATGAAAAATCCTTGAAAAATGTACCTCTCTGAATTTATTGGATAGGTTGTGGATTTATTTGTATCAGAGTGTCGATTATCAGAAAATCTTCACCATCGTGTCGAATATCGCTGAATTTGACTTTTAGGAAGTCTTTGTTTTCAGACGGTTGTAAAATATCGTCCTTGCTAATGGTATAATATAGGCTGTCTTGTGGGTCTATGTGTGGTAGCCATATAGGGGTCGGCTCGATGATGTGTCGCCATTCTCCGTTGACATTTGTAAAGGCATGATAAGCCATCCAATTAGAAGTAATCCACTCTGTAACATAGCCCCATCCATCCGTGCCGTCACGGTCTAAATCCCCCTCAAAAACGAAGTGTATGCCTATTGTATTTCCGATTATAATGTCTTTGACAGAGCCATTCTTTGTGTAAACTATCCAATTGGTATAATTCCCGTTGTCTTTTTCTCCAATCGGTTCTGCAATAAGGGTATCAAGCTCCAATCCATTAAAATTCCCCACCAACGTATCTCTGTATTGAGCCAAAGGGTCAAATTCCACAGATTGATGTTTGTTCGCACAACCAAAAGTGCAGTGTAATATCAAACTGATTAAGAAAATTGGCAAGTGCTTCATCGGTTAGAGTGTTTTTTTGAAATTTAGTGCTTGATTTAATTGATTCCCACTTTTAACTGGTGCATTTTTCAGATGTACCCTATAAAAGAGAAAAATCACAAAAATGTACCTTTGATTATTTTCTCCGTGCAAATATCTCTATTGGTTCTTTTTCTGTATTTAGGGTATCTCCATTGAGAACAACGGTTACTTTTTTAGGAGCTACCACCAATGAATCAGGAGTGAGTTTGCAGAGAGACCAATATTCGTTCTTTGATTCTTTAGTGTATGCGTCAGGATAGTAGTTGTAAAGCACCAATGAATCACGGTCAGAGAAATAACGGTATTTCACTGATTGTTCATACTTGTAACCTGCATCAACGTATTCATAATGATATTTGCTGTTGTTCTTAAAAATTAAGTTCACGTTGGGTTGCTTCCATATCCCTATAAGGGAATTGGGTCGTGAGCTATCGACCTTATAAGAATGGCAAGCCGTCAGAACTATTGCCATTAATGCCGTGTATAGAATCCTCATACTGTTGGTTATTTGCGAATGAATTTGAATGTTTGAGATTCACCGTCACTGTATTCCGTGACTACCTCTTTACCGTTATCTTCTGTATGGAATAAAGATTCAGTCAGTTCCATAATAAGGAAATCACTTGAAAGAGTAAGTATCTTATATTTTTTCCTCATAAGCTCCATGATGATAGAGAATCAATGAATCAGGCTCGATGTATTTATAATTCCATATTGCATCATCAGAGCGTGAATCTGTATATTCTCCATTGTACATTATAGGATATGTCTATTGACGGCTTATCTCCATTCCAATCAATCATCTGCCATTCTCCAAATAGAGGAGATTCAGATTGTCGATTGGAACAAGCAAGTAAAAACGCACACAGTAGAAAGCCACCAATGATAAACTTATTTAACCTTCTTGACTTTCCCATCATAATATCGTACTCTATTTAGATTGATACTATATGGCTCATAATTATCCACCATTGGAATATAGAATTGGATTCTCTTTTTTGACATTGCAGGTATGATTATTTCGACAATCTGGTCTCTTGTTGTATTTCTACGAGGGTCTTTAGTCAAAAAAATTCTACCAACGTTTTTCCATGAATAAACAATTCCAAAGTCGATGCTTGTTATATCCGTAAATGAATCGTTAGTTACAGAAATCTCGACATAAGGGCGAAACTGATTGTCATGTTTTAGCTTGCTGTCATGGATTGATTGTCCCATAATGGCTAATGAACATAATAAGCCAAATATAGTGCAGATTAGTTTCTCATTCATTATATCAGATTTTGAAAGAACGGAATTATGTGAGTATGTTCGTAGGGCATACCTTTATAAGTTGGTACAACCGTATGAATATCTTTAGAGAATTTATCAAACTCATCTAATAAAATTTTTACGGCTCGTGGCTCGTCAAGAATATTTGGATTTAGTCGAGGATTAGCCAATTTACGGTCAAAATGATTTATCCTCTCCAAAAAGGACTGCAAATTGTCAATGGTGGGAGTTTGTAAGTTTAGCTCTTTGAGTTGTATTAAACGCCCTATAAATTTACAATAGGCACCAAGCAAGTTTGCTCCAATAAGTTGTGGCGGAGTTAATGCCAATTCTCCCTCTTTATATTCTCCCGTCGCAACTACATATTCAAGGTAATCGCTGATTATACGGAATCCTACCGCGAAACAATTGTAGATGTCTTGTGGCGTGACTTCTTTTAGAGGATTTGAATGGTAATAACCGTAATCTCTTTTATCCATATTTTCTATATAGCCCTCAATCCACAAAGGAACAGTAAGTTTACAAAAAAAGGTGTGAGGATTGTATCTGCTTTATCCCATTGTCAGGCTCTCGCATTGCCCTCAGCTTGGATAAAGCAATAGCCCCACACCGATTTGCTATATAGATACTCTGTTGGAGTAAGTATATGCCAATCAATGCAGGTGCTATCGCCAATCATCTTCAAGCTGATTCAAATTTGCGAGATTTGACAATAGAAGATAATTTCAATAACACCTTTCGTTATTATGTCTGATTCATAAAGCCAACTCTTTAGCTTGTTGCGAATCATGTGCAAAATTAGCGAAAAATATTATTGTTGGGGCTATTTCAGAGGATGTTTTTTAGCATGATTGCGTGAAATAGGCTTAGTCCAATAGGAAAGTAGAATCATCAGAAACCACACTATACAGAGGGTTATAAATGGAGCAACGCAGATGCCTATAATAAAAAATAGGATGAACCACACGCTACCTATCCACCAATTGTTGTCATTTTTATTTGCCATACTGTTAAATGTTAAAATGTTAAGGGGAACATCCAGTGCTGAATGTCCCCCTGACTCGTGTCAGTCGATAAACCAAGAATAACGGCTATCGCCATGAAGAGCGGAATTGATACCCAATGCCATTTCAGTTGCATTTAGAGAGCGGTCAAGAAAGCTATCAATATAGCTACTTTTATTAGCTCCCGTAAGGAGATTGTAGAATTTCCACATATCAATGTCAGAACCGTAAGAGCCAAAATCAGGGTCGCTGATATAGGCTTTCGCCACTGAATTGATTTGCGTGTCCGTGATGAGCAACCGCGGAATTTCACGCTGAATCTTTTGTGGCAATGCCTGATACAGTCGCATTTTTCCGAGAATCTGACAGAATTGGTGTTCCGTCATAGTAGTGTTGCCAAGTGTCTGCATCAAGTGGAGATCGGAAGAGCGTCGTGTAGGG
>CAQBGY010000543.1 GCA_948759685.1 uncultured Eubacterium sp. | reverse complement strand
TGTCTTAATTGAAATCAAGGAAAAGGAGTGTTGCAGATGGAAAACATCAATTCTATCATATATAATGCAGCCATCTATCTTCGGTTATCAAGGGAGGATGGCGATGTTGCAGAGGGCAGCAAGCTCGTAAGCAACAGCATATCGAACCAGAAAGCCTTAATCATGGACTTTCTGAAATCCCACACTGAAATCAAAGTACATTCCGTGTATGCGGATGACGGTTACAGCGGCGTCAATTTTGACCGCCCGGACTTCCAGCGCATGTTGGAGGATATACGGAAAGGCACGATCAACTGTGTCATTGTAAAGGATTTGTCACGTTTCGGCAGGAATTATATTGAAGCGGGGCGGTATATTGAAAAAATATTCCCGATGCTCGGTGTGCGTTTCATTGCGATTACGGACAATTACGACAGCATGGCGGCGGCAGGCGGCTATGGAAGCGATATGGTGGTTCCGTTCAAAAACCTCATAAATGACGCTTATTGCAGGGACATATCCATTAAGATCAGAAGCCATCTGGAAATGAAACGGAAAAAAGGGGAGTATATCGGCGCATTTGCCGTGTACGGATACCTCAAAGATGAAAGGAACAAGAACCACCTTATCATTGATGAATATGCGGCAGGCGTCGTGAGGGATATTTTTGCAATGAAGCTGTGCGGCTTGAACCAGCAGACAATCGCTGACAGGCTGAACAGTGACGGTATCCTTTCCCCGATGGAATACAAAAAAAGCATAGGAATCAATCTTGAGACGACATTCAAAAAAGGGACGCAGGCGAAATGGAGTTACAATGCGGTACTTAGAATCCTCAAAAATGAGGTCTATACAGGGGTGCTTACACAGGGCAAACAGACAACACCGAACTACAAGGTCAAGACACGGGTAATGAAGCCGGAGGAAGAATGGGTAAAGGTAGAGAATACCCATGAGCCTGTTGTTTCAAGAAAAGACTTTAATCTTGTGCAGGAACTTCTAAAGCAGGACACAAGGATTTCCCCGGACAGGGAGGCGCTGTTCCCGTTAGCGGGGCTGCTTCACTGCGGGGACTGCATGGAACCTATGGTAAGAAAGACGGTTCCGGCGGGCGGCAAAAAATATGTATATTATGTCTGCTCCGGCAATAAAAAGGACAAAACCTCATGCTCGCCGCACAGAATAGCAGAAGCAGATTTGACAGATTCCGTCCTTTACCTGTTGCAGACGCATATAGAAAATGTGCTGACACTGGAGGCGGCAATGCAGGTCATAGAGAAAGCGCCGAAGCTGAAGGCAGACGTGGCAAAGTTTGATGAACGTATCGTAAGGAAACGTGCGGAACTGGAAAAAGCGGAAAAAAGAAAGCTGAATCTGTATGAGGACTTAAAGGACGGTATCATTTCCAAAAAGGAATACTTACAGTTAAAGGCGGAATATGACCGCAGGATCAGTGAAGCGGAAACGGCAATCGGCTCTTATGAGCGGGAAATGAAGCTGGTATTGGAAAACAAGAGCAGTATGCACGAATGGATCAAGGAGTTTAAGCAGCACCGGAATATCCAGTCTTTAGACCGCAATGCGGCGGTAGTTATGATAAAGCGTGTCATTATCTACAGTGCGGACAGGATTGAGGTCACATACAACTTTGAAGATGAATTTGCAAGGTGCAGCGAATATGTGGCTGCATACGGAGAGTCCGGCAGGAAGGAGGCAGTATAAATGGCTAGGAAAAGCAGAAAGCCCTCTGTTTCCGAACAGGGTATACAGAATGCGGCGGCACAGGCAAAAGCGGAAATGAAGCTGTACCGGACAGCGGTATATGCAAGGCTGTCCGTGGAGGACAGCAAAAACCCTGACTGCGACACCATTGAGAACCAGTTATCATTAGTAAGGAGTTATGTGGAAAGCAAACCATACCTCAGACAGACGGCGGAGTACATAGACAACGGAGTGTCAGGCACACGCTTTGACAGACCGGAGTTTATGAGGATGGTTGCAGACATGCGGGCAGGAGAGATTGACTGCATCGTGGTAAAAGACCTTTCAAGGCTCGGCAGGAACTATCTGGAAGCCGGGGACTACCTCGAAAAGATATTCCCTTTCTTTGGGGTACGTTTCATTGCAGTCACAGACGGCTATGACAGCATCAATCCGAACACGGCAGAAGATGGTCTGATCGTACCGCTCAAAAACCTTATCAATGAGGCATATGCAAAGGATATGTCAAAGAAAATCTCCACTGCCATTGACATCAAGCAGCGGCAGGGGAAATTCATAGGGTGCAGGGCGGCATACGGTTATATGAAAAGCCCGGAGGATAAGAACCAGCTCATTGTTGACAGGGAAGTGAGCCACATCGTAGTAAGGATATTTGAGTGCAAGGCAGAAGGCATGGGCAATGGTAGCATTGCAAAAATGCTGAATGATGAAGGGATAGCCTCCCCGATGCGCTACAAATATGAAAAGAGACTGACAAAAAATAAGCGGTATTCCGACAGTCTTTGGAATGACGGCACAATCGCTACAATGATTGTCAATCCGGTTTACATTGGCGATATGGAGCAGGGAACACAAAAAGAAGCGATGCACATGGGGATAAAAAAGCACAGGATAAAGAAAGAGGACAGGATATATGTGTCTGGAACCCATGAGCCTGTGGTAAGCCGTGAGCTTTTTGACAAAGTGCAGAAGCTGGTTGAGGAAAGAAAGCAGAAAGTGATCGCCAGCCGTGGCAAGTACGACAATGTAGAGAAAAAGGAAAACAAGTTTGACCGTATCCTTTTCTGCGGCGATTGCGGCGGCAGGCTGAAATTTTACCGGAGGGTGGATGACAGGAACGGAATTGTCAAAGTTTATTATGATTATATCTGTCCTAATTCTGAATCCTATGGCGAACAGTTCTGCAAAAAAAAGAAAATCAAAATGCAGGACTTGGAGGAGGCGGTAGAAGCTGCCCTGCGGATGCACATGAAACTGTTCCTCGATACAAAGGAAGTCTTGCAAAGGCTGAACAGGACGGTACAGGCAAAACAGATAAAGACAGATTACAGGCGGCAGATAACAGACACAAAGAACAGGCTGGAACGTGCGCAGTCCATGAACAGCAACCTTTACAATGATTATGCGGACGGACTGTTAAATGAGAGGGATTACCTGTTTGCAAAGCAGAAATATGTAAATGAAGCGGAAAACCTCACACAGAGACTTTCCGAACTGGCAGCAATGCAGACTACCTATGAGGCAGAATATGCGGGCAGTCAGGACTTTGCAAAGGTCATGGAACAGTATGCAGATTTTGGGGAACTTACATCAGAGATAGTCCACGCACTGATCAGCCGTATTGTTTTCTTCGGGGAGGGCAGGATTGAAATAGAATATGCCTTTGCCGATGAACTGAAAGCATTTGTGGGACTGATGTTGGATAGTGCGGAGGGGTGACAAACAAATACAAATAAAAAA
>CAQBGY010000542.1 GCA_948759685.1 uncultured Eubacterium sp. | reverse complement strand
TTTACAGGATATATACCTCTTTGGTTGGGATAATAATGAAGTTGGGATAACTGTTGTTAGGCGTGTTAGCCTACAACTGTGGCCCCGGAGTGGTGAACAAAAGTAGCATCCTGAAAAAGCTGAAATCCGGCAACCGCGACATTTTCAAAGCATACACCTCCCACTGCCGCTACAAAGGGAAATTCCATGCCCAGCTTCACCAACGTAGGCTTACCGAATTTGCTGCCTTATTTAATTGATAGTCCATCCATTATAGGTTGGTGTTAAAATGCTAATCTATAATGGATATAGTTTATATGTCAAATTTTATTAGTAACTTTGCGTATGGACAATATTACAGCCGCTATATTAGATTACATAAATTCACCTCACACGTTAGGGGCTTTACAACTTAACGGTCCTTGGGGGTGTGGGAAAACTTTTTTTATTAAAAATATTCTATTACCAGAAATAAATAAGTTAGAAAAAGAACGGAGTGACACTGAAAAAAAGTGCGTATTAATGGCTTCATTATTTGGCATAACAAAAACTGAAGAGATTACGCAACGGTTATGGTTTTCTTTAATTGAGTCAAAACATTATATGCCCAAGAATCGGCTAAACTCAATTAAAAAGATTGGAAGTAATGTTGCTAAATTTATACCCGGTGTCAATAATGTAGATTTGGATAGCATTATAACTGTTTCTGCAGAATTAAAGTTAAAGGCATTAGGCAAAAACACCATTGTTATTCTGGATGATTTAGAGCGCATATCAGAGAGTATTGAAATTGAGAATGTTTTAGGCTATATTAATGACCTAATAGAAAATTATGGCTTTAAGCTCATACTTATTTCAAATCAAAAGGAACTTGAGAAAACAAACCTTCTAAAATACAAAGAAAAAGTTATAGATAGAACAATTTTCTTTGATATAGATAAGATAGACATTATATTGTCTATGAGTGAAAGATTTAACAAGTTGCTTCCGTCATTTATCCGAATGGGAAATTGCTCCCGTTATCTAATTCCTACGGAAAATGATACGATCTTGCAAGAGTCCTTATCTAATTTAAGGACCATAAGATTTGCTCTCGCTCAATTCTCTCCAATTTTTACATTCTATACGAATGGGAGAGGGAATATTGACGATATTGATGAAATATGCTTGACAAAATTGACTATAATATGGCGATTTGTATTAGCTCTAAGTATTGAATACAAGACAGGAACATTAAACTACTATAGTGAATATGACTTGGATAAAGCGATGATAATGTCATATTTCAGTCGAAGGAATCAAAATGAGAATAACGATAATGATACTAAGCCTTATGAGGTGAAGTTTTTGCAACGCTATTACGATGCATATGCCACTCACTATGTATATATTGAACCTATTTATAATTGTATCGTAAAAGGTGTATTTCTCAAAGAATCTGATCTCAATAAGATTGATGAAATTCTTTCCAAGCATTTAGGAATATATAGAGAGCAAACAAGTGATGATAAGGCTTTTATACTTAATGTATATGAGAATTTTTTCAATTTTTCCAATGAGGAAGCCCCTAAAAAATTCAAAAAATTCCTTTCGTTAATTTCAAAAGGGACTGTTGATAAGCCATATGAATTTGTACAAGCTGCAAATTTTATTTCTGGCTATAAACCAATAATAGAAAAAAACAATGCCGATATAATTTCAGACATCTGTAAAGGTGTTGACATTTTTTTTGATAGAATTGGAGATTCTGATATTTCAGAAAGTGAAAAGCGCAGACTTGAAATGTCATTAACTTCTTTTGTGGAAAGTTGTGAAGGCAATGGTGTGTACGATTATATCTGCAAAAAAATAAATCAGCAAGAAAAAAATCATGAAGATAAAGAATTAGAGTATATTACTCAATTATTTCAAAATGATTTTTTATCTTTTACTGAAGCATTTAAGCCTTTTATTGTCCAAAATAGAGTTAAATTTGATAACAGAAAACCGCTTTTACATCTCTTAGATGCTTCATTGGTTAGAAAACGAATAGCGGAACTTACGCCAGCCGAAGTGTATGGCTTACACGATATGCTTCAATTCAGATATATCGCAACAGAAGGTCTTTATGTTCGAGATGAATTGGAATTTATATCCCTGGTGAAAGAGGTAGTTGATGCTACCGAAGATGAAAGTATGTTATCAAATCTAATGAAACAGAAATATCTTAAATCTGATATTACAAAAATTTTGGCATACAATAAATAAGACAAGCGTTATATTTAAAATATGGTAACTTTTGAATTTAATCCTACCGCAGATTATATCGTCTTAACGGTAAAATGTCCAAATTGTGGGTCTTTGATTTCTCAATCAATTGGCGTGCCTTCTCCAGATTTCTCAGCGGACACTCATAGAGAAAGTGTTAATCAAGATTTTGATGAACTTTATTGTGAGAATTGTGGTAAGGAATTATCCGTGATTCTTAGTTGTGGATATAATGGTGGAGATGGAGAAATTGATGATATTGAAGATGAGGATTTAATTGATGTCAATCAACACTTTCCAGAGGAGGATTGGGACGATATCGATGAAAACTTTTTTAATCATTATATTAATCCTCATGTAAAGGATCTCGATGACTCACTGAATCATCTTGATGAATTACCAGATACAACAAGGAATATCATATATAGAAATTTCTTTGCTAATGTGATAAGCTGCATGGAAGCATATCTTAGTGACACTGCCATTCGCAAAATTATGCACAGTGATGATTATAAAAAGAAATTTGTAAAAAGCTCGCCTCATTTTAATAACCTTAGAATTAAAGGTTCAAATATATATGAATATTACGCAAAATTGGATACAACTATTCAATTTCAATTGCGAGAAATTATATATCACAAACTTGAAGTGGTTAAAAAATTATATAAATCAACATTTAATGTTGATCTTGGGGATATTGGAACACTTATGAAAGCCATTCAAAAAAGACATGACATTGTCCATAGAAATGGTCACGACAAAAATGGAAATGTTGTGGAGGTTACCAAAGCTGATGTTCAACAACTTATTTTGGATGTTTCTAATTTTATCAATCATATAGAAAATCAATTTTTAGGAATACAAATAGATGAGTGTGTAAACTCGAAAGAGACTCATCTAAATATGGAAATCAACTCTGATTAATAAATAGAAGTTCAAATAAATCTGTAATGAGAATTTAACTTCGCCGCCTTTTGGCGGCCGAAATTTTTGGGCAAAATCAAGGTGGGTGACTTCATCACAAGGTCGCCCACCTTCTCTATATTACGACTTGGCAAATGTTCAATTAAAATCGGGTATATAACCCCGTCACATCGGAGAAGACGTCCTCCAGCATATCGCAATAGACTCCATCTATCTTCTTGATGTCCTTTGTCGTCACCTCAAAGGTCTTGTGGTTCATACTCTGACGGTAGAAACGCAGGTCGTAGAGGT
>CAQBGY010000541.1 GCA_948759685.1 uncultured Eubacterium sp. | reverse complement strand
CGGGAAAGTGACATCATGGATTTGTTGGAAAGGTTCTATCAGAAATGAAATCTTGGAAACATGAAATCTTGTTTTATTGCTTTCTTGAAATATAGCTGTCTTGTTTTCTATATTGTTTGGTTGAAAGCCAGCAATCACGGTTTCTTGAAAACTGTGTTGCTGGCTTCTTCGTGCTTATACGGATAGCTGTTTCTCAACGGCTTGCATATCCCTTAGTATCGTTTGGTCTAAAACTTTCGCATAATGCTGCGTCATTCGGGTGGATGAATGTCTCAGCATTTTAGCTATGTTCGGTAGTAATATATTGTTATACAATGAGACAACCGATTCGAAACAATGGCGGGCTGTGTGCGTGGTCAGGTTCTTTTTGATACTGCATAGGTCGGCAATCTTTTTTAGGTAGCTGTTCATCTTCTGATTGTATAGGACGGGCAACAAAGTAGCTTTATCATAGTCATTAAAAAGAAAATATGTTTTGTAACAGTAGATTACAGTTAATTTGACTATATTTGTGTGCTTAAAATTAATAAGTTATGGCAACGGAAAGAAGAAATTTCACAAAAGAAGAAATTGAAGCAACTTGGAAAAAAGCTGTAATACAGCCTAATAATAATCCAGATGTTTTTCGGAAAGATTATGCAGGAGCTTGGATCAAAAAAGAAGATTATGGAAATGTTAATTCAATTTATGGTTGGGAAATAGACCATCTTAATCCTTTAGAGAATAATGGTGATTATAATCAAGAGAATCTTTATCCCTTACATTGGAAAAATAATCGCAAAAAGGATAAAAATTATCCTGAGTGGCAAACTGAAATTTCATCAGAAGGTGTTAAAAATATAGTTAAAATACAGAACTGGTATATAAAAGAGTAAAAACAAATGAACAGTATCGCTATTTTATATTCCATGAAAAAAAGTAATGCCCCTCGTATAGGTGAAGGCATTAATGCAGAATTACATATTAATTACTGGAAAATTCCAAAGGAATCTGGAAATTATCAACGTTTCATTGATTTTGGAATAATGATTAATGATGTTGCACAAGATATACATTCAGTTTATTTTTATTTTCCTTTTTCATTTGATACAGATTGTCTTGAAGATTTAGGAGGAAAACTTAAAGAAAGTGAATTGCTATGTACTTTATTCAATGGTGATTATATTATTCGTAATATACCTAAATCACCTTCTTATTATGATGTTACACCACAAAACACAGATAGAAGTCCATTTTGGCTATATGAATTGGGGAAATCTAATTTTGAGGTAGAACAACTTTCTTCAAATAAAGGGGTATTGTTAAAAATACAAATAAAATCAATTCCTAAAAACTCTATAGGAATTCAGCCTAAAACAAATGAAAGTGGAAAAAGTAAACATAATTTATATTTTCGCTTTAGAATTAATAGATTGCCACAAGGTGCCCTTTTCTATGAAGAAGAAATTTCAAACGATTTCTTTCAAAGTGCTTTTTCTAAAACAGAAATGTTAGATTTTCGGTTAAATGAAATTAGAGAATTAGACAAAAAAGTTTATGAAGAAATTATAGATAGTCGGAATTTTTTACAATTTAGTAAAATTCATTTTTTCTTTATAGGTTCTTCAGAAGATGAAAAAGTTGTAGGTAATACAGATTATTGCGATTGTAGATTGTTAGATTCTGAAAGATGGAAACCATATCTACAAGATATTAATCTGCATGATAGAAAATGTATTGCGTATCATTGGACTTATAGATCTAATTGTAACATGCATTTAATAAAGTGTAATATATTTTTAAGAACTGTTTATAAATCAATAAACAAGGGTAAGATATGTAAATATTGTGGAGTAATAATCCTTTTGAGTTTTCTTGCATCTGCTTTATGGACAATTTTATGGGAGTGTATTATAAATTAGGTGATAAAAGACCTAAGAATTTAACTATGTGTGATAACAAATTCTTAGGTCTTATTAATGTTAAAATAGGAAATTATTGTTGTTTCTTGTTTTGTTTGTTACTGATAAATCAATCCTTTATTCATGTGATAAATATTTCTCAACGGCTTGCATATCCCTTAATATCGTTTGGTCTAATACCTTTGCGTAGTGCTGTGTCATTCGGGTGGATGAATGCCCCAGCATTTTAGCCACGTTCGGCAGTGACACGTTGTTAGCCAGTGCGATAACCGATGCGAAACTGTGGCGGGCTGTGTGCGTGGTCAGGTTCTTTTTGATACCGCACAGGTCGGCAATCTCTTTCAGGTAGCTGTTCATCTTCTGATTGCAGGGAACGGGCAGCAAAGTTCCTTTATCCATGCAGTAGGGGTTATCCTTATACTTTTCAAGTATCTGTTTGGGAATGCTCAAAAGCGGGATGTTACAGAGGTTGTTTGTCTTTTCACGGGGTTTCACTATCCACAGGTTGCCGTTGCTGTCCTCTGAAACGTGTTCGGGGCGCAAGTTATACACGTCTATGAATGCCAGCCCGGTATATACGCAGAAGATAAAAACATCCCGTACCAGTTCCAGCCGTTCAATCCTGAACTCTTTCTGCCATATCCGGTTTATCTCGGCTTGGCTTAGGAACTGTTTGTTTACCTCCACCTCGTGAAACTTGATTCCTGCAAACGGGTTCTTTGCCAGCCACTCGTTGGCAATGGCAAGGTTTATCACTTTCTTAAAACATTTCATGTACCGGATAACGGTATTCTGTGCGCAATGCTTCTCCGTCTTTAGGTATAAATCGAATTTGCGTACCAGTTCCCCGTTTACCTCACGCAGCAACATATCATCTACCTTGTAATCCCGTTTAACCAGTTCCATGAGATATTTAAGGCAATTGTCGTAACGTCTTACGGTGATGTCGGCATAGTCTGTCCCGATTAGCTTCCGGCAGTTGTCGTTATGTTCCTTGAATACATTATACAATGTCTTGAAAGTCTCGTCCTTTCCCTGATAGCGGTTCACTATGGCATGTGCGGAGATAATCTTTCCCTCCAGTTCCAAGTCTTGGTAAATCTGATAGAATTTCACACGCAAGGCGTCAATGTAATGGTTAAGTTCTACGGAGTTTCGGTCTTTGCCTGTCGATTTCTCTTTTTCCTGCGACCAGAGTGGGACTTTTACGCTCTGCTTTAGTTGAAGTTCCACGTATAGGCGGTCATAAGTGACACGCACACGCACGGGTGCTTCCCCGTTTTTTAACAGTTTGCTACGCTTGATGAAGAACAACACGCTGAATCTTTTTCTTTCCATACGGCTCAATTTTTAATGATACAAAGTTAGGAAATCGAACCGAGAACCCTATTATGTAAAATAGCGCAACATGCTGTAAAAGAATGAAGTAAATACCTTTCAGTGGAACATTCCGGGCTTTTAAAACCAGTCCCTTGAATAAGGACGTATAGGGCTCACCGATAAAAGCATGTGGGCTTCTCAACAATTAGTATCTTTGCCCTAAA
>CAQBGY010000540.1 GCA_948759685.1 uncultured Eubacterium sp. | reverse complement strand
CTGTCGTGCCAGACACCTTGTTGAACACGTCGCTGTCATTCTGCTTTCGGATGTGGTGTACGACAATGACCGCCAATGAGTGCCTGTCGGCAAAGTCTTTGATAAGGGAGATGTCCCCGTAATCGCTTGCATAGGCGTTGTCTTTGGATGCGGTGCGGACTTTCTGCAAGGTGTCAATGACAATGAGCCTGCTGTCGGGGTATTCTTTCAGATAATCCTCCAACTGCACGATAAGACCGTCTGACAGCTTATCGCTCGCCACGGCAAAGTGGAGCCGCCCGCTCGCTTCGTCCGTCAAGCGGAACAGCCTGTCCTGTATGCGGCAGAACGTGTCCTCAAGGCAGAGGTAAAGCACGTCGCCCTCCCGTGTCGGCATATCCCACAAGGGGATTCCCTGCGACACGCAAAGGCAGAGCTTTAACATGAGCCAGCTCTTGCCGATTTTCTGTGAGCCGCAGAACAGGGTTAAGCCCGTGGGTATCAGACCGTCCACCACAAAGGACGGTTTTTCAAGCGGCTCATAAAGGAGTGTATCGGCATCCACCGTCTGCAACTGCTGCACAGAATCCCTCCCTCCGTTTTCGGTTTGTTTTGTTGCACATAGGCATTTGTCCTCCTTAAATTTATTTACCCCTGCAAAAAAGCAAGGGTATGTAATGCAGTCAGTCTATACAGTTCCACACCCATTTGGGCGGCGTTCTCTCTACTACCAGTGCTATGCACGGATTGAGCAAAGGGTAGGCTCTTATCGTGGCTCTGCTGTCCTCTGCGACGGGTATCCCTCTGGTGGCTGCTGTGAAGTTTTCAAGGAACAATAATCTATTACATCTATTTTGTGGCAATAAAAAAGGGCGGAGGGGTTTACCTCTCACCTAGTAGCCGATAAGGAAGTGTAATTTTAGACATGGCATTTTGATTTTTTGAAAATAAATACCCGCCAACAAATATTTTTCTTCGGGTAGTTTCAATTACATTCCAAGCAAAAGTATGTAGCTGCACTTGACATATTTGTAATTATATGTTAAATTTAGGATAAATATATATAGCTGCTACTTTTAGCAGCAGAAAGGATATTATATGAATGTTAATAAACAATTGTTAGCCGCTGCAAATATTAATCCAACAAAAAACAGTAGACAAGACTATATTTTTACCCTTTGTGAAAACATAGAAAAGAATGAATTGACCTTACCTTTATACCAAAGAGATTTGAGTTGGACTTTAAAAAAATGCGTTGAATTGCTTAATTACCAACTTCTTAGCAAATCTCCAATATCAGCTATTTCGATAAATATTATCAATAATACTGACCCAGAATATGCTGTTCCCCAAGTTTCTTTTATTGACCGAGAGTTGTTGCAAAACATTTTAAGAGGGCAAATGTCTGTTGTAGATGGACAGCAACGATTGACCACCAATTATAAAGCCTATTGCAATCATCCCGATTTAAAAAATGTTGTTTTAGATTTAGGCAAAGGAGAATTTATTATAAATACTGAAAGTGTCCGCAGAAATCAAATTCCCGTTGGAATTTTACTTAACAAGGATGAGTCTATGTTAATTGATTATACGAACCAACATAGTTCTCTCTCAAGCGTACTTAGTTCACTCTTACAAATTCGAGGTAAAATTAAAACCTACCAGTACACCATAAATTTTGCTACTGACCTATCAGAAGAGGATCAAATTAATTGGTTTGAGGTTTTAAACAATGCAGGAAGTCGAGTTAGTATTATTCAAATGAGATTTTCAAAATTAAAAGCTCATGGACTTGATATATATACCCAATATATACATCCATATGGGAATAAAGTTGGAGAATATGGATATGATTACTTTAAACCTCAGAAAACCCATGTTTCATATCCTATTGCTGCCTTAAACCCTTCGTATGAACTGCTTTTTTCTGATAAACATGCAAACAATTTTTCAACCATGTCATCAGATGCAAAAGATTCTCAACTCTGTAAATTAAAACCAGAGCAGCTTCAAGAATGTTTTAAAATAACATTAGATGCATTAGATAAAGCACTTCAATTTGTTGAAGATAACGATTTAAAGAAACATAATCGTGCTGACTACATAAATTATTTGATAGGATACTTTGTTTACCATCAAGATAAAATCACTAGCAAAGAAAAAGATAAATTAATAGAATGGTACAACACCGTGAATTTCACTAATAAATCTAATACTGCAAGAAGAAAAATATATTCGGACTTGTTAGAATTATAAAATGATTTTTAAACAAAGGCTGTCTATGAGTTGGCATAGGCAGTCATATTTAGTGTAACATGATTTATATATTGTGTTCTCTTGAAATATAACATCTGTAAAATTCCATTAGAGAACATAAAGGGATATGCCCTATATAATGAATGAGTGAGAAGCCATTGACCTCTCACCCAACATCCCACTGAAAGGAAGGCTGCATTGTTATAAAATTTTCCGCAGCTTCTTCCGCAAATGGTCTAACCTTGCATAAATAGCCCCTGCCGTTAAATGCACAAGCGGGGCAATCTCCTTTGTGGAATATCCCTGCATTTTCAGCAGGACGATTTGTAAAGTGCGTCTATCCACTGTGACTAATGCAAGGTAGAGATTTTCACTCTCAATCTCGTCCAGTAAATCAGTAACCGTCTTAACCTCCGTCTGCCGCTCCCTGTCCTCCATGCCCTCAAGGTACTCCCCAAGGTCGCTTGACCAACGGTAAAACCGCCTGTTGGAATTAAAATCCGCCCTGTCGTCTGTACGGATTTGCTCAATGGTTGCTTCATCAACGCCGCACTCACGCAGAACCTTTTCCTCCGCTTCTTTCCAGATACGCCATTTCCTGTCCTCTCGTCCGTGGTTGTATGCCATCTTTCATTTCCTCCAATCGGGATTTAGGTAAATCCAAGATTAAGAGGGCGGTGAAAAGCCCCCTCATTTTCCCAAAGGAAAAAACAAGGGGGCTGAACGCCATAAAATTTAGCTTTCCATTATTTTTCTTAGCTTTGCAAGGATTTTGGCTTTGCGTTTGTTCACAACGCTCTGGGTCAATCCTAACCTTAACCCGACTTCCCGCTCGGAAAGTCCATCAAAGAAGATTGCCCGTATCAATGCCTGCTCACCGTCCGACAATAAGGGCAGGGCAGCTTTCAGCCTGTCCACCATTACTGCATGGATAACGGTTTCCGAAACGTCCACCGCTTCATCAACAATGAAGTCAAGAACATTACCCTCACTGTCTGTAAATCCCTCCAATGAGAGCAGGCTGTTCCTTGTATCCAGTTTCTGAAGATAACGCCACCTCTCTTTGTCCCTATAGAATTCTGTGTACTGTTCCCGCACAACCTCAAGCAGACAGCCTTGAATGGGGATGAACAGCTTGTCCATATAGGTCTGGTCGATTTGCCTGCGGCGGCAGAAAGATCGGAAGAGCACACGTCTGAACTCCAGTCACGGAC
>CAQBGY010000539.1:286-3452 GCA_948759685.1 uncultured Eubacterium sp. | reverse complement strand
TCTTCCGATCTCCCAGATTGTAACTGACTAACAGCAACTTTCAGTTCTGCTATCCTTTTTGACTTATCCAAATTGTAACTAAAGATTTCGTCAACTTTCTCTCTACTGATTCCTTTTCTTAATAAGGAAAGAACCAGTGCGATGATTGCTATAACAAGAGAAGCAAGTGTCATATAGCCCCAAGCACTTTTAGGACTTTCTAACTTAGCGACTTGAACTTTAAGCTCAGCATTTTCTTTTTGTACCAGAGACAGTGCTTGTGCCAAAGTGTCAACCTTTAACACAAGCGCATTCATTAACGTGTCTTGGGCTGCAATCTTGTTCTTTATCTCCTGAGAAATTCCCTCAACAGGAGCGGCACTATCTACGGAATCTTGAACAGGCTGCTTTTCACTGAAAAAATCACATGAAGATAACGTTAAAATTGTGGCAAGGCACACTACGATATTGATTGCTTTTTCCATCATCAGTTCGGATTTTCTAAATAATACTCTTGAATTTTGCTTGAAAGAGACTGAAGGACTCCCTTAATTGGATAGAACGTAATTGCATCCTCAATGAGATTATCCTTATTTCCAGACTCTTTAATAGAGAGTTCTATACCTTTATCAAGGTATGTTTCCAAGTCCTTTGTGCATTCTTCTCTCGCAATCTTCATAGTGACCTTATCAACACCGAAGTTGTTGCCTAATTTGAATGCTGATGGCATTTCAGTAAGAGCAAATCGGAAGAAGTCTTTTACAGACTTAACAATATCTGCTTTTTGAGTTTCAGAAATTGACGCATAGGTATCACTTGCACCAGCCAGTTTGCCAGATGAGTCACGGAGAACTAAAGTTTCCGGCTCTTTATCGTAAGCTTCTGCTGCAATCAAGCCACCTTTGCATGTGGATTCCTTAGGATTAGAGCCCTGCTCCAATCCAAGAATATCAAGGGCAGAACCATATTCAGATTCCAAAACTTTCTCGAAGATGATTTTTGTGTATTTACCAAGAATTTTTGCGTCAGACGATATGATGCTAATAATCTTGCTACCATTACCGCTAAATGCTATATGACGAGGCGCTTTCAGCCCTTTTGCCTTTACAATTTGAGCGATATGATAAATGATGGCAGTATAGAAGATGATGAACACCACCTTAAACTTCGTGTCATTTTGAAGTATCTTATTGAAATCAATATTATTACGGGCAAGTCCTTTTGTGGCAGAATTATCTTTCAGCGAGAAAAGGAATGATGCCATATTTGCAGGTTGTCCGAGGTTGCTATTAAATATGTTGACTAGTTCGTTAAGTTCTGGTTTTGACTGAAGAAGGCCGAGAATGTCATTCTTGAACCAGTCTACAATACCATTATTAGGATTAATGTCAGAGAAAGAATCCTCAAAGAGCGAGTTCGCAGCGAACTTAAATGACGTGATATATTCTACTTTGCCGTTTGAAGAGAAGGCAATATCAGTAGTGCCACCACCAATATCCACATTAACGAGGTTCGTTGCTGTCGCATATCTACGGAAGTAGAATTGTATTGGAGCAACAGACTCTGATAGATTTCTTGTCGCACCATCATGGTTAAACAATTCTGTGTAGGAGTCGTTCCATGCCATGCGTAGTTGAGCAAGGCGGCGCGGTGACATGCTGTTTGGATAGAACCATGTGATTTTTGTCCGCGCAAGGCCACCGTTATTTGCAACGACCTTGTTGCGGATTATCATCATGATATTACGGATGTAAGCTTGCATTGCTGATTGTGCATTAGGCTTGCTACTCCATTTGATATTAACCATAGGCTTTGCATTGTATGCAATGCCTAATTTTTTATTGTATGTAATATAGAAATTGATTAAGCCGAATGTTCTTAATTTCTCCGTCCAGTCAGTAGATTTTGCATAAGACAAAGCGGTTCGTGTTGGGAAAGAGAAATCTGAGTCATCTCCTACCACAGCAGGAATGAAATCACGAACCATCAAGTCGTTTTCATCAATCAAATCTAAAGGAATGAGTTTTCCTTGAATTTCGCGGAAGGACTGAACAAAGAACTCTGCGAATATAGATTCTGAGTCTTTATAGTTGAAAGAGTCAGAACTATTATTATCTGCTTTCTTAAATTCAATATGTGTATTAGATGTACCCAAGTCAACAGCAAATTCAAAGTCTTCCAGATTTTGATGTGTGAGGAAGTTTGGAATAATTACATTGCTAACGCCTCCCTTATTAGAAACTCTGATAAAGTCAAAGTTGCTATTCTGGATTGTATAGGTTTCAGCTTTAAAGTCGAATAGACCCTTTTCTTTGTTTCTGCAGTCAACGGGGATGTCACGTATTATTTCCCCTTCGCGGTAAAAATCAAAATTGAATTGATTGGAGAATGTACTTATGCAGGAAACCGTATATAGAGCATCGTCCTCATTTTGGAACTTTATGGCAGGCATTACGAGACCTGTGAAATCGAAAGTTGTCATGCCACCAGAGTTTTGAGTCTCTGAGACATCTGCTTGCCTCTGGGCATAATAGATACGCTGATACTCAATGTAAGTTATATTACCATTACCCATAATAGGTATGCGTATAACTACATTTACTGAACCACCGGCAATAGATTCCATCTCAAACGCTGGTTTGCCGTCTGGCATAGTTGAGTTGAGTGTTTCAATGGAGAAGTACTTGAAATAAAGAGGCTTAATCGGGAGCAAGAAAGAGGTCATCTGCTCTACATCTTTAATATTCCCGTCGAAGAAATACTTCTTATTCAAAGAATGAGGAACCTTCACAATAGAATCTTCAAGGAAATCTCCTATGGTCAAATATGCAAAAGTTGAGCCCTCATAAGGTAGCGTTCTACGTTCGATATCAGAAACTTTTGGTTTGTATGGTGCTCTATTTGTGTTTCCCCATGTACCATTAGCATATTGCAGACTAGCATATTTATTTCCTGCTTCAACGGGAAGAACAAGAGGCTTCACATCTGCTACGCTTTGTTCGGGACGGATTGTAAACTCGTTTTCAATTTCTCTTGAAGATTTCTTCTTAAACAGAACAGTACCAAGAACTTCAACTTGGTTACTCTGTTGATGTGACTGCACGTCAATATAAGAGAAATCCTTAGCTGATGCTGGGGTAATCTCGTTCAACTTGTTCTTGATTATCTGGTCTGAAATAGTCCTGAA
>CAQBGY010000539.1:0-276 GCA_948759685.1 uncultured Eubacterium sp. | reverse complement strand
CCGATCTACAGGTTTGAGAAGCCGGGGATTGTCTTACGGAGTGTCCACCATGCCTTAATGTAGTCGAAGTCTCTTCTATAAAGGGATACATAGTCGCCGTCAAATGGGCGGTCATTGTTTGCAAAGAATATGTCCTGAATATATTCAAGGCTATTCGCACCGCTAAAGAATAACGTTGACGGTGACGTGGCACCGATGATGTTTAATTCATCTGGCCCATTCGTATAATTCAGAAGGTAGATGTTCTTCAACTGTCCGAAGTTATATGTGCGAGCA
>CAQBGY010000538.1 GCA_948759685.1 uncultured Eubacterium sp. | reverse complement strand
TCAAAAAAGTCATGGAGCAACTGCCGGGTAGCCTGTCGAAAGGAGTTGCGGATGTGCTGTCCGACAATCTAGGAGATAAGGTCAAGGACGCTCTTTATGAAGGATTCCGCAGGGAGTTTGCAGATGAGCGAAGAAAGCTCTATGACGTGGTGAACGACATGCGTTACAAAGCCCAGTCGATAATCTGGGGGCAATGGTGGCGTGCTACCCCACATTGGGTCTATACCATCTTTGCGGTTCTACTTCTCGCCGCCGGAGGTTTCGGTTATGGATTCTTCTATCAGCTCAACGAAAACTCAAAGCTAAAAGATGTCGAATGGCTCTACCGCTACGAAAGGCTCTGGTGGAAAGGCGAGGAGCAGGAAGATATGCTCCGCCGAGAAAAAACCTTTGCTGTCGGCACACAGCAGGAGCAGGATTCCATAAAGAACCGCACCCGGCAACTCGAAAAATCCCGACACATAGAAGATACCTTCCTATATTTCAATCCATCAGAGAAATAACGAATATAGATTAACAGCGCAACCGCCCGACTATAGGAAGCCGGGCGGTTTGCTTATATGTCATATATCGCAAAATAAGAAAGTTAATTTATGCCATATGTATTTTTGAATTTCTTTTGATCCTTAAAAAGTTGAAGGATATAGTCACAAGCATCTGATTCAGTCGTAAAAACAGCTTTTATCTCTTGTTGCCCTTTGTCATCAACATAAATAACTTGAAATTCATTTCCACTTTCATATAAAACCATACAATCCCAATTAGTTATATCGTTAAATGAATACTCCCAATTCTCTATGCCCATAGAGGTTAACTTTGATACCAGTTTTTCTTTGTTCATCTTTTCATTATTCGTATACTTGATACCAGCAGGTCTTTGTGGAAGTTTAAGCCATACTGAAGTAATCCAGCTTACCAAGAATGCAGGAATCATGGAGAATATCAACCACGCAATATTAAAAAGTATATACAATTCAAAATCCGAGAACCATAAGGCCGTATCGGGAGAAACATCTTCGGGTCTTTTATCTGAAGCTATATTGTCAATCCCTATGGTAACGGCGAAGGCAAACGCGAATACTATTCCCGAAAACAAATATATCAGTAATCCAAGTTTTAGCCAACTGCCACGCTTTACTACTTTCCATGCCACCATTTGTCCCAAAAGATATATTCCTAATACCCATAGTGATACTATGCAATCGAAACCAAAGGTGCCATGCAATGATATAATGATTAAAGTCACGGCTGTTGCCAAAACTGATAGAGCTTCATATTTCCAAAATCTTTTATCGGTCAACTTCATAGGTTCAAGATTTTACATAGTACCTAAGAATATATACACACTGCTCTTTCTATTATTTACAATCTAATAGTCACGGATGATTCGTTGCTTAACAACTCCGAGAATTCATATCCATGCACTCTCATAGGGTGTCTATATCCGTTAGAAAATTCCACATGGAAAGTTTTGGATGAAACTTTGATTTCTGGCAATGAATCCTCATGATTGATATCTTTCCTATACTCTGATACGAAAAAAACCGTGCTATCCATAGGATTGAGTATTCCCCAAAAGAGTGAGTCTGATGACTGTTTACTACCTACACTATTATCAATTAGGCTAATAGTATCAACTGACATCTTTATTAAATATACGTCTTTATATTCCGAACCATAATTATACAGCCATGTTTTAGTCAGCATCTTTCCGGATATGTAGAACGATTTTGAATCCAAGTATTTTTGTACACGCATTGTTGAATCATGATATAGAACATAATTTTTATGCCAATACCATCCAACCAATGACAAGAAAACAGCTACGACAATGGCAACTAACAGTATATTACGATTCATGTTCATATCGGTGTAGTTGGGGTTGAGTCATCATACTCTACACCATTCTCATCAAATAAGCAATATATCCGATGTATTTCAGAGAGTAGGAAATCATCTAATTTTAGGGATAAACAATCATTCGGAGCGCAGAAGTGAACCTTCCCGTCTTTTGTAAGATATACCTGTGAGTCATCACAATCATATCCTCCAATAAAAAACATATCAGCAGTCGCATTTCGAGGCCGTTCAGACTTATACTTGTTCAGCGAAATTATATCAAATGGCTGACGACAGGCAACCATATCACGCCCAACCATACTGCGATAACCAAAAAGACAAAGAGTGGTTCCCATCAAATTAAGACCATTGGAACAATTCGCTAAGAAATCACGATATTGCACCGGAATCTTTTTTGATATGGATTGCTCAATATTCACAATCTCATATTCTGATAGATAACCATACATAGAGTTAAGCCATGCTTCGGGAGCAACATGTGGCGCACGACCAATTAGAGTAGATTTTGTTTCCGGCACATATTCTGTACCCAAATGCTTGTATCGGTCTAATAATTCTCTTAACTCTATTGTTGTCATATATCTACATTTTCTAAAATTGAGATTCCATATTTGCAATAATCTCATCCATCCGTGTCATATACTCTATGATATTAGGCTCGTTCCTTCCCACCATAAAATGAACCTGTGCCAATATCAATTCTTTCACCCTCTCATAGTCATTAGGAGAAACAATCCGTGTCAAAGTAAGATTTCTGAAAACCCAATCAGCTCCAATGTCGGGTAACTGTTTCTTACCTTCCAATAGCGGGATTATTTCAAGATTATACATATCTTTCAAAGAGGTATATGCTGAAAATACAATACTGCTACATTCCGCAAGCGAATCTCTGAGTGTTGCATAATCTCGTTCAATACTATTTTCTGTGATTACGAACTTATCTTTCTTGCCAAGCATATTACCAGTAAAATCCACTGAAGGAATATCGCGCTGAGTTTGTAGTGATTTGAAACTATATTGCTCAAACCATTTCAGCAATATCTCGAAACACACCCCATAGATAGGATAAATGATTAGCCCTTCTTGCTTACTCCAATGATCCAGTTCAATAGATTGCCGCAAATCGCCATCCTGCTTCAAGAATGACGAATCACGTTTACGAAACTTGAAACCATTGAGAAAAGGCTCTGCTTTTAGACGCTCAAGAATTAGCTGAAATATCTCACCATTTGTCATTATCTATCAATTGTGCTTTTAGGAATAATTATCATGCAATTCCCGGAGGTTATTTCATTCATTACTGTTGGAACGTACACGATTTCACCATTAACCGACATCGCCAGTTTTTTATTGATATTAGCTTTTGTAATTGTTGCAAATCGCTCTTTATCCGATAGTGTGAAAAATAGTTGAAGTACATCTTTGTCATTGGGGATTTCCTTAATCTCCTTGATGTTAACTTTTTCTGATAAAAGAGGCAGTGATTTATATATGACTAATTCGCAAGCGTTTGCATTGCCGAATTTTTTAGGCAACCAAACGGTAATCATTCTATTTTCCGCCACGACAATTTTATCGGCTGTTTTTCAGCCGAT
>CAQBGY010000537.1:2517-3460 GCA_948759685.1 uncultured Eubacterium sp. | reverse complement strand
AGATAAAATGTATCTGACAAAAAGGGTTAATTTTTTGTTTTCAAAGAGTTTCTTTATTTTAAAGTAAAGGAGACCATTAAATTCCAAGTGCTGTATAAACTGATTTTCTCACATCAAATATACGTTCTTCGAGAAAATCAGGATAATCCCTGAACCATTTTATATTTAAAGGAGAAGGGTGTGGAAGAACAAAAGCAGGCTTTCCTTTGATTTCAAGATTTTGAAATACAAGATCTGTTAATTTTCCGTCAGGAAAAAAATATTCTGCAGCATAACTTCCGATAATAATATAAAGTTCATTTTGAACGAATTCTAATTCCTTAGAGAGCCATTTTTCAGCACAGCATTTCGGCGGTCTTTTATCTCCTCCACCCGGATTTTTGCCTGGATAACAATGGGCTAAAGATACAATATAGAAATTGTCGGGATTATAAAAAACGTCATCTGAAATATTGTACCACTCAGACCGGAGACGTCTGCCGCTGGCATCGTTGAAAGGTTTTCCGGTGTTGTGTACAGTGCGTGATGGAGCCTGACTGATTTGCATAATTTTAGCATTCATATTTCCAAACAAAATAGGATGAGGTTGAAAGCCAAAAGCAGACTGACAATGTTTACAATTGTTAATCTGCTTTTGTAAATTTATAAATTCCTGTAAATTATAGTCTGATGCTTGATTGAAAGATGACATAGTGAAAATTCCTTTCCTTTTTTTGGGTTTTCATTATCTTCAGTAGAAAGGTTTCAGTTGACTGTAGAAAAAACTGATATTTTTCCAGTTTTAGTTTCGTCCTGATTTCATAATGAATAAAGTGTATCATAGAGAAATATGCCTGTAAAGCATTATGAGATAAACGTCATCAAAGTTAGAAAAAAATATAAAGATATGGTAGAATAAGCAGAAGATAATACTAGAAAAATATTTTTGTGGAAAGAAGCACAG
>CAQBGY010000537.1:0-2507 GCA_948759685.1 uncultured Eubacterium sp. | reverse complement strand
TTTGGAAATGTCCTACAACAGTTTTATAATGTGGCAGATACCTTAATTGTAGGTAGATTTCTTGGAACAAATGCATTAGCAGCAGTAGGTTCTTCGTATACACTCATGACATTTCTGACGTCCATTCTTATTGGACTCTGTATGGGAAGCAGTGCTTATTTTGCGATTCAGTTTGGAAAAAAGGACTATGAAAATTTGAGAAGAGGGATTTTTCAGTCCTTTCTTCTCGTGGGAACACTGACGATTGTATTGAATGTTTTGGTTTTTGTAAGTGTTGATTGGATTATAAATATATTACAGGTGCCGGCAGAAATACACAGACTGATGCGGGAATATCTCTTATTTATTTTTATAGGAATTACAGCCACATTTCTATATAATTTTTTTGCTAATTTATTACGTGCGGTTGGAAATTCAGTGATACCGTTAGTATTTTTAGGTGTGTCGGTTGTTTTAAATATTGTATTGGATATTGTGTTTGTTATGATATGTCACTGGGGTGTTGCAGGAGCGGCAGTTGCGACTGTAATTGCACAGTTTGTGTCAGGGATGGGAATAACAGTATATTATTATATGCGGTTTCCGATGCTTCGTGTAAAAAGAGTGCATATAAAGTGGGATATAGAGATATTAAAGGATATTTTTAACCTATCTTTTTTGACATGTCTTCAGCAGTCAGTAATGAATTTTGGAATTCTTATGATACAGGGATTGGTTAACAGTTTTGGAACGATGGTGATGGCGGCTTTTGCGGCAGCAGTAAAAATAGATACTCTTGCGTATATGCCGGTACAGGATTTTGGTAATGCATTTTCCACTTTTGTTGCACAGAATCATGGTGCAGGTAAGAAAGAGCGCATAAAGAAAGGAATTAAAAGTTCCGTTATTTGCGTATTTTTGTTTTGCACCATAATTAGTCTTATCGTATGTGTCTTCGCAAGACCATTGATGAATATATTTGTAGAATCTCAAAATTTGGAGGTGATACAGACAGGGATAACATATTTGAGGATTGAAGCAGTATTTTATTTTGGAATAGGAGTACTGTTTATGCTTTATGGATATTATCGTGCAATTGAAAAACCTGGAATGTCTTTGGTTCTTACAATTTGTTCGTTAGGAACCAGAGTGGTTTTAGCATATATTCTTTCGGAAGTTACCATTATTGGGGTAACAGGAATCTGGGCATCTATTCCTATTGGATGGTTTCTGGCAGATGCAGTTGGAGTTATATATTATATAAAAATAAAAAAGAGAAGGTTGTAATTTTATGCAAATTTTTCATTAATTTGTAAATACTATTAATGAGGAGGCGCATATGAACAAACATAAACCAAAGCATATAGGAATTATTCCCGATGGAAATCGCCGCTGGGCTGTGGCACATAGCATGGGAAAACAGGATGGATATGAATATGGATTGAATCCGGGACTTAAAATATTAAAATGTGCAAAAGAGTACGGAATTAAAGAAATCACTTATTATGGTTTTACAGTGGATAATTGCAAACGCCCGAAGGAGCAGGTGCAGGCATTTAAAAAAGCATGTATAAAGGCGGTAGAAATGCTGACGAGAGAGGGTGCGGATTTGTTGGTTATTGGCGATACGAAATCAAAAAGTTTTCCAGAAGAGTTATTGCCTTATACAACACGTACCCCAGTAAATGGTGGTGGAATTCGCGTAAATATTCTTGTCAACTATGGCTGGAAATGGGACTTATCGCATATGAAAGAAGAAGGACGACCGTTTTCATGGGATATATCACGGATAGATTTAATTATACGTTGGGGAGGAATGAGAAGGCTGTCAGGATTTTTACCTATTCAATCTGTTTATTCAGACTTTTATGTGGAAGAACATTTATGGCCTGATTATAAAGATGAAGATTTTTTTAACGCATTGGATTGGTATGGCAGACAGGATGTGACTTTGGGCGGATAAAACGAATGCTCCTGAATTAATTCAGGAGCATTTACTTTAAAGTTTTATGTGATTTTAAAGGACTGTCACATAGGCAGCCTGAGGACCGGATTTACCTTCCGTTGTTTCAAAACTTACGCTTTGTCCTTCCTCTAAAGACTTAAAGCCCTCTGTTTCAATAGCTGAGTAATGAACAAAGACGTCTTCCTTTGTATCATCAATTGTAATGAAACCATATCCTTTTTCTGAATTAAACCATTTTACTTTACCTGTACTCATTTTAGTACCTCCTTATATTATTGAAAAAGAAGACACAAATGTATAAAAAAATCATTGTATATTTGTTTTTTGTACATAAGTGATAATACAATTAACTAATACCAATGATACTCTGCAACTATATTATTTCTTTTACTTAATTAGTATATCACAAATTGGAGTAAATGTGTAATATAAATTAATATAGTTGTAATTGAAATTTATAAGAAGTCGTGTTATACTACTCCCAAGTAAATAGGAAACTGCCACCGGGTAGTGAGTGAAAACACTCGTTGTACATCATTAGGTCTTTGAAGATGTGCAGGGG
>CAQBGY010000536.1 GCA_948759685.1 uncultured Eubacterium sp. | reverse complement strand
GTAGATACTCAGAAAGGGAAAGTAAATTGGGAAGGTTACGATGAAATTGATATTAGAAGGGAAATATATCACATTTAATAGCAATGCTTTATATTTGGGTGGAGCCCCTTGGATTATCAAAAGCTATACCCAAAAACATATAACCATTATACAGAATGAAATTAGTCCAGATAAAGAGAAAGTAGCTACGATTGAATTAGAGAAAATAGATTAAACTGAATCATGGAACATTAAGTTGCATAAATGTATGCTATAACAGAACAAAGAGAACCGTGAGATTCGCAAATTGAACAAAGAAAGGATGAAAGAACATATAAATACCTTGTAAACAAAGGGGAAAATGCAGATTCATCTAATATTCCTTTATGTGCTATTATCGAGCTGGTCTATGGGCTGAAATACAAGGAAAAGAGATTCACCTTGTTCTCTTACATAGGATTGGTTATTGGGATAGGATGACAATTTATATGCTACTGCTAATAAGGTCAATGTAAATCAAAGTAATATGAAACTGAAGTATATATTGAATGCTATACTATTTGTTTTGGCATTATCTTTTTTGTCTATGTGTATATTTAAGACTACAGAGTTAAGTTTGAAATGTATGCAATTTGCTGTATCTATCTCCTGTATAGGAGCAATGTTTTCTACAAAAAGATATAGATACATATTTGCATCTATTGCTTTAATCATTATAGGAATATCTTTTTTACTTTAGATGTCCATAATAACGATAATGATTTGATTGTTGCTAATGTCTTTATAATAGTATCTGTCAAGCATATTTACTTTAGCAAACGCCTCCCCCGCAGGTGCAGTTCCTATTCACTATTAAATCATTGCCTAATCATCATCCAAACAATCCAGCGGATTGGGGATTTTTGCTTTTCAAATTAGACTATCCACAAATATAGAAAAAGTGCAGTACACCACGAAGATGTACTGCATTTTTCTCCACATATTGTGCGGGCTTTAACATTTACAGTTTGTATCCTTTGTTTTCCCGGTTTATGGCTTGCCCAGTCGGTTGGCTTCCTTTTTCAACCGCTCGGCTTGTTCATTGAGCAATCTTGCACGCTCCAACGCTTCCGCCTGCTTCCTGCTGCGGTATTCAAACCTCGTCACCGAATCAGTCAAATTTTGGATGAAAGCGTTATCCCGTTCTCTACTGAAATTCGTTTCCAGCAAATCAAGGCAGTCCCCGTCCGCTTCCCCTTTCATCAGAATGTAGCGGTATTTCATATCGTTGTCCTGCAACTGCTGCATCCGTCCAGCCAAACGGATATTTAGGAACAAGGAAACGAAACAGATAACCAGCCCTGCCAAAAAAACAAACAATTTCGGGCGTAACAAACCGCTTATCCTCCGGGGCAACGATGTAGGTTCGGTTTCCGCTTTTTCTGTTGTGCGTTCCTTACGGTAAGAATCCAACACATCCAGCATTTCTTTCAGACAACGGTAGGTAGCCGTTACAAATTTTCTCACTTCTCCTATGGATTGCTGCTGCTCCTGTTCCGCATTCCTTATGTCGGTAAGTTGGCTTTGGATAGCCTGCAACTTCTCCAAAGGAACAGCCGGGTTACTGTGCAGTCTCGACAATACCTGCTCAATTGCTCCAAACCGTTCGAGAGTTTCCTCCCGGCTGGCTGGCGTTACCTGCGCTTCCAGCTTCTCTTTCAGTTCTGTTACCATAGAGAGAAGCCCCTCTAAAATCAAGTTGTCTTCCATGTCTTTACAATTTAAGTCGTTTTTTCTTTTTCTTCTTCTTTCTCAAATTCAAGTTCGGCTCTTCATCCACCGGGGACGGTGATGCAAAAAACAGACCGATCGAACCGCTTATAAACGGACTTTCTGCGTTACTCTGTGTGGGTATTTGTTCCCGGATGGGTGCGAAAGCTGTTTACCGTTGGCTTTCGGCAACATTCATGCCTACATCCCCGAAACATTTATCCAGTTTGGAGAAACTGAAACTGCGGTCTATCTCCGAACCCTTGAACGTGTATTCACCTTTGGAAAAGGATATGCCCTGCACTTCGTTTGTCTGCCCTTTGTACTTGAACCGGATAGTAATACCCTTTTCCGCTAACCGCCCCTGTAACTGCTGCCAGTTTCGGGATTTGCCGATTTCATTCTTTACAGCGTTGTAAATCTCGTATTTCGATTTGTCCGGCTCTTTCAAGCGGTGTTGCTTTACTTGTTCTTTTCCACCAGCAAAATAAAGCCCGTGTTTGGCTTTCAGCTTCTTGCATACCTGCTCGTTACGGTACATATCGTTCCTGTCCGAAATGGTCTTGCCGTTGTTGTCTATACGGTTGAATACGATATGTACGTGTGGATGCTCCCGGTCTTGATGGCGCACGATGATATACTGCGTATCGGTGATTTTCATTTCACGCATATACTCCTGCGCAAGCCGTACCATCTTCCCGTCTGTCAATTTGGGCGCATCCACTGTCGAATAACTTAACGCAATATGTCCGACAGGCTTCTTCAAATCGGGATTCATCCCGGTCTGCATACAGAAGCTGCGGATTATATCACCCCGGCTTTCAGTCAGAACCCCGTCCGCATGAAGCAAAACCGCCTGCTCCTTGCCGAGCACATAGTTCACACAGCCTTTAAAACCGCTTCCTTTTTTTATTTTTCCAATCATCCGACAAATGATTTATGATTTCAACAATCCTATTTTTGAGCTTCACCAGTTCCACTGCCACCAATGCGAAACCTCCGGTATTTGCCCGATGTGCCAACTGGTTAATGTTGTTGGCTTCCCCTACCAGTTTGCGGATAGCATCTGCATCCTGCCTGCTCAGCCGGGGTATGACCTCTGCCGAAATAACTGCTTGCCGAACATATTCACTGATGCGCAACCCGGCTTCCCCGGCTCGCTTCCTGATAGCGTAATACTGCAACTCAGTCAGCTTCGTACTGACTACCTTTTTCTGCTTTTCCGTCCGTTTCTTTGCCGGACGACCGCCCGGCTTGTCCTGTATCTTTTTCATGCCTTTTTACTTTTAAATGATGTCTTAGAAATTGCGACCAACGGGAGCGGTTTCCTTTGCGGTGAGCAAAGCAAGGTGGTTTCGGTCTACCGAAACATAACCTTGCTCTCCCTATGAAACCGCCAGCCGCTGGCAATCCTGCCGGATTAAATGCCCCTGCCCTTCTTTTGTCTTGGGGCGGCACGTTGTTCGGTTTTCTGCTTCCTGCCGCACAAGTAATCGTTCAAGTCCGAATACCCTCTGTAATTGTGCGAGAAGTCACGCACACGGTAGGAGTATTCCAATTCGATAGCCCGTGTCGCCTTATACCCCGTCTCATCATTGTCAAGCATACAGTGGATACGTTCATACGGGTATAGCACGTCAATGGCTTTTGGCACGTTGACAGTCGAGTTAAGAATAACATAGTCCTGCCTGTCAAGGTCGGGCATGGTCGGACAGTTCTTCATCCGGAGCGTGAGGAAAGAA
>CAQBGY010000535.1 GCA_948759685.1 uncultured Eubacterium sp. | reverse complement strand
TGAAAGACCTTTCCCGTTTCGCCCGGAATTATAGCGATGCCGGAAGTCTGATTGACAACCTTTTTGTGCAGATGGGCGTCCGCTTTATCAGCTTGGCCGAGGGCGTGGACAGCTACCTAAACCCGGATAGCGTGAACAGCATCATCGTTCCGATAACAAACGTGATGAATGACCAGTATTGTTATCAGACCTCAAAGAAAATCCGGCAGGTTTTCGATTACAAGCGGCGCAACGGCCAGTACATCGGCTCTTTCGCTCCTTACGGCTACATAAAAGACCCCAAAGACAAGCACCAGCTAATCGTTGACCCGGAGGCCGCTGAAACCGTCAAAAAGATTTACGAGATGTGCCTGCAAGGTACGGCCAAACTTCAAATTGTGATGTATCTGAACGACCACGGCATACCCAGCCCCACGGCATACAGAAAGCTAAAGGGCCTGCCCTACTCCCCGGCTATATCGGACGCTCCCATGTGGGGGAACAAGATTATAACGGATATTCTCAGAAATCCTATTTACACCGGGGATTTGGTGCAGGGCCGCCGCCGGGTGAAAAGCTACAAGGTACACCAGATTGAGGCTGTGCCGGAGGATGAATGGGTGCGCGTCCCCGATACCCACGAGGCAATCATCACCCACGAAACCTTTGACCGAGTGCAGGAACTTCTGAAACGTGACACCCGGACGGCCCCTAAAAAGCGGGAGCTCCATTTATTCAGCGGCTTTCTGAGGTGCGCTGACTGCGGCAAGGCCGTGACCCGGAGCCAGAGCGGGAAGAATGTTTATTATTCCTGCTCCACTTACAAGAAACGCTCCCGTACAGCCTGCACCATGCACTCTATCAAGCACAACCGTTTAGAGGCCGCCGTTCTGTTCGCTATCCAGTATCAAGTGAGTACCGCCGTTTCCTATTCGGAAATAGTAGCCCGTATCAATGCGGCCCCGCTGAAAAAAAGTCAATCCCACCGCCTTAATGACCAGATAGCCGCAAAGGAAAAGGAATTGACGAAAATCACCCGCTACAAGCAGTCACTGTATCAAGACTGGAAAGACGGAGAAATCTCCCAGCAGGAATACCGGGAAATGAAAGCCGATTATGAGCGGCAGGCCGCCGGGCTCTCGGATTTGCTGGCCCGGCTGACGGCTGAACGGAAACAGCTTTCAAACGGCGTTGACCAACAGCATCCCGTGCTGGTAGCCTTTGCGAAATATCAGAACATTGAAAAGCTGACCCGTGAAATTCTGATTGAATTGGTAGACCATATCAAGGTTTACGAAAACGGCAATATCAGCGTTCATTTTAAGTTTGCGGACGAGTTCCGCCGGATTGCCGAGTATATTGAAATCAACACCACTGACACCGCCGAGGCGGGCTGACCCCCGCCAAAGCATAAAATCCCTTTGGCAGTGTGTTTTCCTAATAAAACGCAATCTTAGGAAAAGAGTACCCTTTTCCGTAAATCTGCCCGTCTGCGGCTTGCCGGACAGATTTGCTTGTTGGGAAATATCCCAAACCATCTTAATAGTTCTCTCACTACCTACAACACCGTACAAGACGATTAAAATGCCAAGCATTATTTAAATTCTTGAATTCATTCGGCTAACCGTATATAATTATAGTGATAGAACTTAGGAAAGCGAGGGAGACCGAAAATGTTAGAGTTTATTTCTGCCCCAGAAGCGGCGAAGAAATGGGGCATTTCAGAAAGACGGGTGCAAAAGCTATGTGAGGAAAACCGCATACCAGGTGTAGCAAAATTTAGTCGGCTATGGCTGATACCAAAAGACGCTGAAAAACCAACAGATGCCCGGTTGAAAGCAGAAAGGAAGAAAAAACATGAATAAAGTTTTGATTATTGATGATGATAAAGAGCTTTGCGCACTAATCAAGCAGAGTATTTTACAAGAGAGTATAGAAGCTGACTGCTGCTATTCCGGGAAATCCGGCTTGCTGCAACTAAAAGAAAAGGAATACCAGCTTGTCATACTGGACGTAATGATGCCCGGTTTCGATGGCTTTGAAACATTAGAACAGATTAGACAAGAAAGCAGTCTGCCTATCTTAATGTTTACATCAAAAAATGACAGCGCTTCAAAAGTGCGTGGCTTGCGGGCGGGAGCCGATGATTATTTAACAAAACCTTTTGATATGGACGAGCTGGTTGCCCGTATTGTTTCATTGATTAGACGATATACCCGCTTCAACCAAAAAGACGGACAGACACAGAAATTTGAGTTTGACGGGTTGACGATTGATTTTAACAGCCGTTCCATTGTCACAATAAATGGAGAATATGAACTTCCCCCGAAAGAATTTGATCTTCTTCTGTTCCTTGCTAAAAATCAAGGAAAAATACTGACAAAACAGCAAATATATGAAAAAGTATGGGGCGAAGAATATGTGTATGATGATAGTAATATTATGGCAATCATTAGCCGTTTGCGGAAAAAAATAGAAGAAAATCCCGGCAGCCCTAAATATATACAGACGGTAAAAGGGATTGGCTATCGTTTCAGTAAGGAGGTATGACCGTTGTTTACAGAAGCTGTCATTGTGATTGGAATAGTGATTATCCTTTTTTCTGTTTGCAGTTCTGCGCTGACCGTCCGGCGTGTAAAAAAGCAGATTTCGGAAATATCTGACGCTTTAGAAGATATAAAAAATGGGAATGGAAACAGGCGTATTTTAGCAGAAACACATGAGCTTATTGCCCCACTTGCTTATGCAATCAATGATATTATCCTGTCTTATGAAAAAAGGCTTTCTGCCTATCACCAGACGGAC
Organism: uncultured Eubacterium sp.; assembly: GCA_948759685.1. Next base: position 686 of record CAQBGY010000535.1, on the reverse strand, counting down.
GAAACAAACAGGCAGCTTATGACGAGCCTTTCCCATGATGTAAGGACACCGCTTACCACACTGATTGGGTATTTGGACGCTGCACACAAAGGGATTGTAGACGGAAAAGAACGTGACGACTATATAGAAACTGCCCGCCGGAAAGCGCATGACTTGAAAGAATATATAGACGTGCTTTTTGATTGGTTTAAGTTAGGTTCTAATGAATTTTCCATGAACATAGCGGAGATTGATTTAACAGAGCTGACACGGAATATACTAATTGACTGGATACCGATATTTGAAGATACACAGGTAGGTTTCACGATTGACATTCCAGAACAGCCTTTCCGGGTGCAGATTGACCCGGACGGATATATGCGGATATTAAACAACCTGATACAAAATGTAATCTCCCATAGCCATGCAGATAAAATTGAAATCGCTTTATCGGAACAGAACGGGAATATAAAAATTCTCCTGTCTGATAATGGAATAGGGATTGACAAGGAGGACTTAAAGCATATTTTTGATCGGCTGTATAAATGCGATAAAGGACGGTCTGAAAAAGGCAGCGGTCTTGGTCTGTCTATCGTACATGAGCTTGTTGAAAAATTAAACGGAACAATAACGGCAGACAGCACACCGGGAAAAGGAACAATTTTCACCTTGTTTTTTCCTTTGATAGACTAATCAGCTCCCGCCCC
>CAQBGY010000534.1 GCA_948759685.1 uncultured Eubacterium sp. | reverse complement strand
ATTATTATTTTAGCTCGTTCTTTTGTCGAGGTGGTGATTCAGACTGCGATTGAGCCAATATGTAAGGGTGCAATACCCCAAAGGAATACTGCACCGCAAATTTAGTCATAATTCGCCGAATGGCAAAAGATTATACGCAGATTGTTTCGTTTGTTGCCAAAATGTAGGCTTGCGGAGAGAATTAGGGCAGCAGATTAAACTTAATTTTATCCATTTAAAGACATGTTTAAGTTAGGCTTACCGACCTATGTGTTTCCGACATCGGTTCAGATACAAATCCTTACCATCCGGATGCCAGTAATCCGCCCGGCGCGCCCTCTTACGGTCATGTCTGATTAACCTGAATGAGCATTTAGCGTTATCTGTCTCATAAGAATCATATATGATGTCTGAATAACCGAAGTCGGTCAGTATGCCGATCCTATCGCCACTGCGCGTCATAAAGAAGATAGTAGGAGATTCTTCGGTTATCAGTTCATCCTCATAGATTTCATCGGCAATAGGAGGCATTACTGTCTCCAGTTTTATTAATCCGAATGTATGTTTATCGTTAATCTTTATACAAGGCGACAAGACCGACATGGCACCCCATTTCATCGTCGCTTTATCCTGTACGAAAAATAGGCTACGTCCCCATCGTTCCGGAACAATTGCGTTATACTGAAAATCAGTCATCATTATCGGCCGTATAGACAGAGACACCAATGCCCATGCTTCGCCATTTGAGACAGGAATAAAATCCGGCTTATTATTTATGGCATCGAATTGGGTAAATACATCTGCAAAACAGTTTGGCAACAACTGTTCACCCGTCGGTGAAATCAGCCCGACAAATTTATTATCACCCGTTTTTTCAGGACGCCAATCATATTGCGTTTCATAAAGCTCAAGTTTGCGATATTTACTCTTAGATTCTTTATCCCGACAAAAACAGAGTTTTCCTTCTTCAGCCTTTAACTGCAGATATTCTAACGTATCATCCCGTGTCGGTATAGCCAGCTTATTGGTATTTTGATAGCAGACATGCCAATAATTGAGATGCTCATAATAATCCTTTTGCCCGACATCGGTTGTTACCGGATAGACAATACGTCCGTAAATGTTTTGATATCCCACGACTCAATTTTTAACGTTAAAAATGTCTATAACCGAAAACAGGCATTTTATTAGCAAGGGACAGACATTTCATTCCTCTGCTGTTCAACACCTTAGGGGCTGTTTAAATGAGATTTTTAATTGACCGGAATAAGGGTTGTAATGCTGTCTTGGTTATCTAATGCTTTAAAATCTATCTCACCCTTATAATTCACCGAGCCAATTACCTTTCCCCCATTTGTTAAAGAGAAACCGGAAAAATACACTACTCCATTTATGTTATCAATAGAGTGTTCAATTACCTGCACATCTGTCAGAGGATATTCATTAAATTGATTATCTTCAAAATTCAGATATTGTATTTTTTCCTGTCCGATTCCAAACCAGCCTTTTCCTTTAATTTTATCATGTGTAAAATAAACAGAAAAATCATTGGGCAAAACCACCGGATACATCTCACTGTTGTTTCCAGAGAATTCGTAGTATTGGGTCCCAATAGAAGGTGATTTACATCTAAATACAACGGATTGTCTTATGGGATTAAACATTACCAAGTCTTCAATCTTCACATCACCGGAGTTTATAAAAGGAAAATCCATCAACTCATAAGTCAACTCGGATGTATCGTCATGAATTCCTATATTGAACAATTGCGATTTCTCCGGGTTAAACAAAAAGAAAGAATCATTTAACACAAACATCTCTTGCCACCTATCCCTATTTTCATCCACCTGATAATACTTTCCGTCAGCAGTCCTTATTCGCCACATATTCATTGAGTCTGACCAATAGGCAACATTCCCCAATTGGTCAAATTCAACCTTGCTTATATCTACCTCTTCACCTTCTGCCTTTACAGGAATAATCTTTATTCTATCAGGATTGGAATAATCCATAATCAATATCTCCAAATCAGTCAGGATAAGATACTTCGTAGGAGACATTTCGTAACATTGTGCAATATCTTCACCATATATAGGTGATGACCACTGATTGTATACATTCCACAAGTATGATTTTCCTGTCTTTACGTCCAACAGACGTGTGCGATTAAGCTCTTCACACTTGGCATAAAGTTCTTTACCTTCCGGTTCCATGTAAATTTCATCAAAATCTCCGTTATAAAAATCTTGTGGATGAAATTCAGGGCGAACGAGCAGATGTTTGTTTGAGAGTCTTTTAAGATAAAAACCGACATCCATAGGCATCCCATCTGCATCTTGAAGAACTACACGGTCTTCGTCATTATTGAATGTTAATTTAAAATAGCCATCCCCATTTGCATTGCTGCGGGATTGAACGGATGATTTTTGATATATCAGTTTTGCATCCGTTGTGTTCATCGTTAGAGATGTATTCAACATGCTGTTGAGTTTCTTATGGTCTACACTCCCATTGCTGCACGCAATAAATCCGGCAAGCATTGCAGCTGAAAAGAATGTAGCTGCACACATTTTGAGAAATTTTTCCATCTGCACTAAATGCTTTTAGCCCTTCCCAGCCCACGAAGAAGATTTTACTTGGAATACGAAAAGCGTGAGGACTGCTAACTTATTTCAAGAGATGGGCGTCTGGAAATGCCTTGAACTAAAACAAGCAACAGTCTCCCACGCCATATGCATGACGAGAGAGTTGTCAACTCATTCCCGTTCGTAAGTTTTCCAGACTTTATCTCTGAGAATCAGTTAAACACTTTCGTGTATTCTTTATACCGCGATGTCTGCCGCATTTGCGACAACACAAAATTACGAAATATTCTCCACACGACCAACCCCAATGATCGGGAAACTGTTGCTTGCGCTTAAAAATCAGCTAATCAGGTAAGATTCCCCATTACCGAAGTCGCTCTTGCCTTGACATCCACTGCAATCAATGTCGCTTTTGCCTGCTGTCCTTCTAATGATTCATCCCAAGCAAATCCCCAACAAATGTCTATATCCGAAGACATGCATTTTATTAAATCAGTAAGTGCAGACATTTCATTCCCCTGCTGTTCAACACCTTTTGAAATCCATATATTGGAAAGCATTTTAGAAATACTTTCCATTCCTGCCGGCAATTTGCCGACCGCATCCTTAAAAGCATTCGCAATACACCCCTCACCCTCGGCATAACCTACTGCCACATAGTTATCAGCCTCAGTAGAGAGCGTACTTGTAATATCTATAATATCAACATTAATGACACCGCAAGTATTGATAATCCTATCAATCTCACCCGTATCGCCGATTATCTTATAGTTTTCGTAAGGGAACTTATAGGATTCATCATTTTGAATAGCCTCTTCTACTGCAAGGCTATCCAATAAAGTCTTGTCATCATTCATATAAGTAAGTATTGAAAATTAGTTTATAATAAGTAAATGCTGTGCTTATTTAAA
>CAQBGY010000533.1 GCA_948759685.1 uncultured Eubacterium sp. | reverse complement strand
GGCGATGCCTCAGTTTCGATGAACTGGCAGACAAGTCTCACGCCTTTCTTGTATCCTATAGATTAATAATCATTGCTGAATTTGGAGACTTATAAGCTGTAAAAATATGCAGCTATGATAGCTATTTTATTTATAGTAGTAATTCCCATAATAGTGCTGGGGTTATATGTCTTTTATGCTGAAAGAAATCGTATTCGGAAGATTCAAAATGCATCTTTTGAGAAAAAGGTAGCAGAGGGACCTACTGATTTAAACGTAATTCGTCAGTATATTCGAGATGGAAAACTAGAAGAGGCTTTTTTACTATTGCGGAGAGTCTCTTCTAACAATCCTCTTGAATACGCACAATTAAAATCTTTTTGCAAGAAATCCCTATCTGAGCAATATCTCTATTTATTAAAAGAGCATATTCAAGAGAAAGATGCAATAAAAGCTGAGGAAATATTACAAAAGTATTATAGAATATTGGGACATGATGAAAAAATAGATATTTGGAAAAAGACTGTAAATAATTTATTCTCTCCATATCAGCGTGTGAAAAATATAATAAATATAAATATGCAGGGAATTCCAACGTTTATTAGAATCCCCGTGTTGCTATACTTTCTTGTTTTTTTATTATCAATATTTGCATTTTGGATACATGTGGTAATTAGTTTTTTTGATTGAAGCAATATAAAATAAAAAGTTGTATTATGCCAATTATTAAATCTCTTTATTGGGAACAGACAGACAGGGAAGAGCTTGTCTATAAATTCCCTTTCAACAACATTGCGACAGGTAATGTGTTGACAGTTAATGAAAGTCAAGAAGCTTTCTTTTTTAAAAGCGGTGTGCTTTGCGATTCATTTACAGCAGGTCGTTATGTGCTTTCTACTGCTAATCTGCCATTGTTGCAGAAAGTTATAAATCTGCCTAGCGGAGGAGATACTACTTTCACGGCAGAAGTTTGGTTTATCAACAAGTTAGATAAACGCAATATGTTATGGGGAACAGGTGGTTTACGTATTATAGACCCTTACTTTCAAATTCCTATCAAATTATCTGCTCGTGGGCAATATGGCTTCCGTATATCCGACGGTGGTGTTTTTCTGAAGAAATTAATAGGAACTATAGGTTTTGCCAGTACGGAATTGATAGAAGAACAGTTCCGTTCGGATGTAATAGAAGCAGTAAAGGTTTCTATTGCAAGATTTATGAAGGAAAACAACGTCAATATCAATGAAATAGGTACGGAATATAGAGCATTGGCAAAAACTATTTCACAGAATTTGCAACTCGTGTTTGATGAATATGGTGTCCAATTATTGAACCTAAATGTAGAAGATATTAGTTTTGATGAATCAGATAAAGGGTATCAAACCGTGATGGAGGGTATCGCCGAACAGGCTAAACTTAGTAAATTGGGAATTAATTATCTCCAACAAAAACAGATTGACATTGCTCAAACTGCTGCAGGAAACGAAGGAGCCGGCGCGTTTATGGGGATTGGTCTAGGAGTAGGCGTTGGCAACCAATTGGGAAATATCGTAGGGGAATCCGTTCGACAAAGCGGTTTGGGGTCGACAGCTATGGTTTCCCCGCCCCAACTTCCTTCTTTCTATGTGGCTAAAGATGGACAAACTACAGGACCATTTACATTGGATGTGATTCGTAAAATGATGTTACAAAAAGAGATTGTTTCCACTACTTATGTTTATCGAGTAGGAGGACAGGAGTGGATGCCTGCTGCTAATGAACCCGAATTGTCTCAACTACTCTCCATGCTAATGCCGCCACCGCCGCCACCAAGCATTTGATATATACAATATTGATTAAATTTAAAATAAAATAATATGAAAACCATTTTTGCTTTTTTATTTATTGCCGTATGTACGGTGGGGCTTTACTATTTATTGTTCGATGAACATTCCACATTGCTCTATGTCAATGTTTGTACAGCTTGTATTACTGAAGGTATATTGTGCCTTTCTATTCCTATGCTAGCAGATGAACGTTTACTGACGTTTAAAAGGGCTGCTTCTCAATATATTTTAGTTACATATTCAATTCTTATTTTTTTGTGGACAACGGGATATACTCTTTTTATGTCGGAAAGTGATTCTATAAAATATCTGTATGTAGGTCTGTTGGTGATAAGTGTTGTTTTTATTTTTTTGCTGATAGTAACGGAAGTGGGCGGAGATGCTATGCGAAAGAAAGAAGAAACCTTGCAAGCGACTATTCGGATGAAAAAGCAGACCATTTTATCTTTGGAAAATTTCTGGTTTGAAGTGCAAAATGAATTGTGTAATCATTCTGACTGGGAAAATGAAACTTTACATACCTTACGTGCCACATTAGATAAGATCGCTTCCATTCCGGTGGAAAAATGGGAGAGAAATGAAGATATAGCAGAAGAGGTGAATAGAAAATTGTCGGAGTTGGGTAATGCTATTAGCGCGGCTGGCGCAAATGTTGCTGAAGAGGAAAAACAATTGGCAGTGACAAATCTATTAAATCGTTTGAGAAATTATGTAGTAACTTTAAAATCAACTTTATAATATGAGTAAAGAAATCAAATGTCCTCAATGTAAAGGGGATAAGGTGAAACGAGGAATTGGTGAGTATAAATGTTTGTACTGTGGAATGACATTTCAAATAAAGCAGGAAGTTCCGAAAAAAGATACGGAAACAAAGAATACAGACAATAATGCCCGTACATCTCAGACCCCGCCGCCTCCTGTATATATTGTCAATCAGCCTGCAGAGAGAGAGGACAATTCTTTTGCCAAAGGAGTTGCGGGAGGTTGTGCTGGGGTTGCTCTCTGGAGTATTTTGGGGCCTTTGATCTTTTTGATGATATTAGTAGCTAGTTGTTAATAATTCATTGTATGGAAAAAGAGACAAGTTTATACGCATTGGTAACGGAAGCCTTGTGCCAAGAGCAATTGGATGAAGCGGTGAACCTTATTTTTCAAATAGCTATTTGTGATGAAAAAGAATTGCTTACTCCAAAAGTCAAGTCCTTAAAAAAGGAATGTTTGGAACAACTCTATATTCTTGCCGAAGCATATTTGGATAGTAATGAAGTGCAAGAAGCTGAGAAATTGATTACGGCTTATCTTTATTTGCAAGAAGATGAACGAATAAATACACTCAAAAATATTTACTTGCAGAAGAAAAAGCAGATTGATACAGTTTGTATCGAACAAGCTGAGAAAACTGTTCAGAAATGTAGTTCCCTAAAGGAAGAAGAGAATAAGTGCCACCAAATAAATATAGTAAAATATATTCTTTTGCTACTTGCGGTAGCATTGATATTAGGAGGGATAATAGGGAGCTTTAATTCACCTACGCAAAGACGTCAGCAAGATGTAGTTTCGATAGAAAAAGAAGCAAAAGATATAAAGACTGATGAAGGAGAAATCAAAAAAAATACTATCATCATTAATTGTTCAATGGAATAATGCTCATACTCAATGTGATTTATCTACTTTACGTTCTTTG
>CAQBGY010000532.1 GCA_948759685.1 uncultured Eubacterium sp. | reverse complement strand
CTACACTCTTTCCCTACACGACGCTCTTCCGATCTAATATAAAAAGTCGCAGCCTTTCCTGTTCCTTTGATTCCACCATTATCAACGCCACGCACATATATCTTATATTTACCTTCAGCCAGAGAACCGACACTTATTGTCTTCGTTCCTGAAGCTGTTGTACCCAGTTTTGTACTATCCGAATATTTTACAACGTCTGTACCTGATGCATTTTCAATTCGATACTGCACATAATTCAAAGCCTGTGAAGATATTCCTGACCAGTTTACTTTCAGACTTTCTCCGGCACGAAGATATATCCTTCCCGCATCCGCACTGCTGACTCCGCTTACAGCGGAAGCAGTCGTTGGTCCATCATAATAGGTCACCGCCAGTTTCGGGACTTTCGCTGTATCTGTACTTCTGGCTCCATAAAATTTCACATAAGATGATGCACTTTCATTTTCCAATCGGAATAACAGACCATAATTTTTATTTCCATCACCAGAACCCTTTGCAACATTTCTTGCCCATGATGTTAAATCAATTACTTTCTTTGCTCCAGATGTCCCACTGGCTGTAAAGGAAGCAAGCACAGCACTCGTTCCACCCGGCTGATTGTTCCATGTAACAGTCTTACACTTAAAATCTGCTAATGCCGGTCTAATCTGTATTTTTGCTCCTTTTGTATTTGCCCCATTTTCATAAATGGTTAGTTTTGCACTCTCAACATATTTATTGGTTACTCTATTCGTTAATTCCATTGCACGGATATAACTTCTAAAAAATCCCTGACTTCCTTTTCCTACAGAGAAAGTCTTTACTCCACTGGAAAAATAATTTGTTCCACCACTTGACTTTAACACATATACATCCGGCAAATCACCAGTTCCATTCCATGTAACAGAAGGATCGATTGTTACCGGATATACTCTTTCACTGCTTGTAAGATACTTTTCATCTACTACAATTTTTAAAATATATTTATTTACATTTTTCTTTTTACTTTCCAACTGTTCCAACTCATAGTATGCTTCTTCACTATATCCCTTATCACCTGCATCATGCATTACAGGTGCCGGTATTCCACCGATAATATTGTCTTTGTCTTCATCAATAAATGTAATTCCACCACCAACATCATCCAGTCTTGCCATCATATTTTCTACAGACATCACAAAAGAAAAAGTGTTTGTATCTGGCACACTCTCTAGTATTATGTCTTCTTTGAGTCCATGCTCTAATGACTGATATGATAATGAGACATCTTTATTTGCATACTCATAATTCGCTTTTACTTTTTTCTCTTCTTTTTTCTCCGTAACTATATTGGTTACTTCCTGATTTTCTATCTCTACTGCTCTTGTTTTATTTTCAAACATAGTATCTTTCTGAATCTTTTCGTCTGATACCGGTGCAAAAGATACCCTGTATTTATTATTTGTTAATAATACTGGGGTTTCTTCTTTCATTGTTTTTGGAAGATACTGCTTTGTATCTCCTGCTTCATTTACATACTTATACGCTTCTGTGTTACTGTCTGAAATAACTTTTGACTTTCCTGCTTCTTCTTTATCTGATTCATCCATTTTTACAAGTTCAGGATTATATGCTTTTACTTTTCCATCTTCTTCATAACGGATGTTATCTGAATAATATACAGTCTTTTTCATTCCATTGTTCAACAAATATGTATTGCTGTCTACTGTCCGTTCGTTTTTCAATTCTTTAATTGCTACTGGTTCAGCTTTTCCTTCATTATCAGTATTTATGTTTTTTGTTTCTACATTTGTTTGTTCCTGCCTTGCATTCACTTGAACATTAAAATTGCTGGCAATAATTGCCAGCGCTAATAATACTGAAAAAATTTGTTTTGTTTTCTGATAAAAATATTTCTTCATTCCTTGATACTCCTCTTTTGTATTTTTATTCCAAAAAATTGTATCACTGTTTTATCTCTTTTTATGATTATTATGAAGAATGTTGTTATTTTACTAACAAACGTACAAATATGCTATTTTTTAACTATTAATCTCAACAATATATTCCTTCTGACACTTTCTGATATAATCAGACTCTTTTTCCTCATCCCAATCAGACTGAATCTCCACCTTTAACTTGATAATTTCTGCCCGCAGGCGATTAATAATCGTATCTGTCACTCCGTATTTATCCTGGTCGATTCTTAATCTTTTGTTATTATCTGTCAGCAAATCACACATTATAACTGACTCCAGCGATTCGTTCGCCTTATTTAACCGGTACGCACACCGAAAGGCTGCCGCTGCCTGTTCATATTCAAACAGTCTGGCATATGCCACACCTAAATTATTATAAACATCACCATAAAACCGCTCCGGCAGTTCATTATTAATTGCCTTGCTGAGAATATTATTATAATAATTGATTGCCATATTATATTTTTCTGTATCCATCAAAATATCTGCTTTTGCTTTCCAGCGTTCTGCTGACGTTTTCGAACAGAGTGCCTCTAGATGATTTTCCAGTTTTTCTGCCAGTTTATCTGTGTAGTACTCTGAATTCTTAATTACAAATGCAATCTTTTCCCCAAGTTCCCCACCATTGGCAATAATCTGTCTGATACCTGCTGCAATGTGAGTCTGATCCAATTCCTTGTCAATATATTCTATCAACTCTTCACTAAAAAACTTGTCATCAATCAAGTACAGATAATTGTACAAATAATAACTAATCTCTTCGATTGAATAAATATTTTTATTTACTTCTTTTATGTAATAAGGCTTATCTGAATGCTTTGTACATAATCTAATATAATTCATAATATCTCCATTCTGCCGTTTTCTGATAAACAAATTGTCACGAGAACACACTGTCTCTTTTTATTCTCTCTTTTTTACTGTAATGTAATTTCCCTAGTCAGTATCATTCCCGAACTTTTAAAAAACTCGCCAAAACCTAAATCACTGATTTTTATTTCAAATTTATTTTCATCTATATATTTAAAATCCACCTGAATACGTGTAGTGTTTGGTTCTCTCTTTGGAAATTCTCTTAAATCCATTTTAAAAGTCTCATTGGTATGTGTAATCAAATCCTGTATTTCAAAGACTGCCTGCGTTGGCTTTTCCATAATACACTCAATTGTCGAACGGGCATTATACCAGTAGTCTCCAATATTAGAAAGGATAATATTACTGTCCTTTCCTTTGTACTCTAAAGCCATCGTAATCTTTACTCTGGTTCTTCCTTTACATGAAATTAAATATTTATCCAGCATAGAAGGTAAAAAAGTCTCCTTCGCTCCGTAAGCTGCTCCTTTTACAATCAGGTTATTTCCTTTAAAAACACGCCTGTTTCTACATATCAACTGTAATGTTTTCTGCCATCCGTCTTTGTAAAAGCCTTCTCCGGACAGGTACACTCCCGATACAACGTGCTCTTTTAAAAATTCCTCCAAATAGCCTGCAAGAATTTCATCTGATGCCCCTGCATCTTTTTCCACCATCTCAGATCGGAAGAGCGTCGTGTA
>CAQBGY010000531.1 GCA_948759685.1 uncultured Eubacterium sp. | reverse complement strand
CCCTTTCAATTATCATAGAAGCCCTGAATTTACAGAGAAAATTTCACACTCTCGCAGTCGCCAGTTGATTGATAACTGCTCTTTTAAAGTATGTTTTGTACACTTATAACTCCCTTATAGCGTCTCTAAAGTACTGCAACCTTCCTTTCACCATTTCGGCAGAAGCAGTACCAGACCCGTTACAATATTGTTTATATTCTTCATTTGTATCATATGTTTCTATAAAATTCTTCACCCAGTCATTCCATTTCTGTATACTTTTTTTATCTTTGACTATGCGGTAATATCCATATAATAAAATAGGTACGGTAACTTTGTTTACAGAGATGGTTTCAAATGCTGTATCTAAAGCAGTCATTGCCTCTTTAATTGTTTCGACCTTTCCATAATTAATATTGCCATTATACCTTTCAATAAACTTATTTATATCTTCATTACGGAATGAACCAAAGTCGTATTCGTTATTCATTTCTGATAACATAAGTACCTGACGAACAATATCTTTATCTTCATCTTTTTTACGCTGCGTAGGTGTTGTAATCTTAGTGAAAACAGGATGGGATTTTAATTCAAATACTACTTTTGCTAATTCTTCGCTCTCGACTACGGTACGTTTTTGAGTATTAGTCAAGCCCTTTGAAGAATTGATTCTTGCAAATATTTCACGAATATCATTTTCTGTAGCATTTGTCATAATATATAACTGAAATTCTCTGGATTTAAATCTTTCTTTTACTTCTTCATCAAGTTTGTCAAATTTTTTACCAGCAATTTCATATTCAGTACCATCAATATCTACAGGAGATAGCGATTTATGCAAAGCAAATTCATTATTGGCATAACTGGTAAATATAGTTAAACGCTGTTTCCCATCTATAACTCCATATGCGTCGTCTCCATTATCAACCACCAAAGCAGGATAAATGGGATATAAGCGAATAGCAGAATCAATTAATTTGCTCATAGACAATTTATTCCACTGTCCAGACTGACGCTGCAGAGGATGATTAAAGTCATATTTATTTTTTGCAATGTCTTTTAATAATGAAGATAGTGCTCTTGTTTTTACTTGTAAATCTTTCATTCTGATTCCTCCAAAAAATTTAAAATTTTGTTATTTTCAGAGTATCATAATGGAATGGTTTTGTAAATGTATTGATGAGTTTTTTTGTTAAATAATTCATAAATTTCATATGTCAATTTCTGACAATATATGGTATAATACCAACCAAGTATATATACGACTACAACACCACATTATAGTCATCACTAGGGTAATATACTTGGCAAAAGTGTCTGTGGGAGTGCTATGCACAAAATCTACTGAGGTACATAGTGCCAGAAAGGACGAAAGATATTCTAGTGTATAAACACATCTTGGGATTCTCCCAGTCTTGTCTCCTTTTCTCGTATATTAGTACAGGAGGGAGGTGAAGAATGGGAGAAATAATTACAACAGTGACTATTGTGGTTCTATTGCTTATTGCTGTATGTTTTATTGGAAGTCTTGTTCTAGCAAAGGACACAAAAGAATTCCATATACACTTTGGCTTTTGAAAGGATTCGATATTTCAGGTTCTTTCTTTGAACACAATAGTCGAGAGGAACAACAGTAGCAAATTTGGAGTCTGATCATCAGTGGGTAGAAGAGTAGGAGTAATGGAAACACTCGTGTTTATAGCGAACATGGGTGTTTCTTATTTTTAATTTACCCACATGATTAAAACAATATAAGAATTGACAATATCTTACAGTATGTTACAATAATTATGGTGCTACCTAAAGTGGTAGGCGGTTAGTCCTTCTCTCAGAGGGGACTGATACCCTCTGTTTACATAGATAATCTTCTCTGGAAGAAATACTAAGTGAAGGAGGGGATTGCAGTTATGTCTGTTAGTGAAACTTTACAGTTGATACTCGTGATATGTGCAGTCGCCAGTTTGTTTTATCAAATTGGCAAACGTAAATAACCGCCCCAGTTCCCCAACTTAAGCGGTTATTATAATATATAACTAATTATTTGGGACTAACCGCTTGTCTCTACGGGTAGTACCTTTACTTGCTATCTGTTAATATTATGACATATCTATATGTCGATGTCAATATTTTATCAAAAAATGATTGAACAAATGTTCTAAATATATTTATATCACATTATAGAATATAATATTTTTACAGCACTCAGATTTGATTCTGTAGCCGCCTCCAAAAATAACTCGCCTCCACAGCGAGACAGGCTTGCTCCACATAAGCCGCCGACATAGTATGATGTTCAAAACAATTAACAATGTATCGGAGGTGGCGTATGGGAAATATAATTAAAAGTGCTGTTGAGTGTGACTCTTGGTATGGGATGGTTTGCGTATTAGCAAGCTATATATTCTTTTACGCTACCATTCGATTTGTATTGCCTTACATATACAAAATTATATGTAAATTATGCAACACATTGGTAAAGTACAAAGATGTTCACACAAAAGCCAATGTCAAGGATGTCTCGTTTGGGACAGAATTACATCGGTGATTTTGGACTACTGGATTTCACTCTGGTAGTCCTTTGGTTTGTTTTAGTTCTATATTCTCCGTTTCTTCCATACGGCTAGGAGAAATCCTTGCATTATCCTATTTCTTCTATAATAAGTATAGTTGCTATTAAGAAATAGAAGAGCAGCATCACTCTTTTGGTTTATACCCAGTCACGTACACATTTTTGTGTAGAGGATAAATCCTCGGCAAGTTTTCCTTCTTGGTTTGGAGCACCTGTTACAAGCCATTCGACTCAGAATCGTTTATGCTCTCTGGACAGTTCCATATCTGAATAATCAGATTTAGGGATTCCGTTGCTGATCGGTGGTCTTGCCTTCTCCCAAAGGCATTGTTACTTAGGGCTTTCACCCGTAACCAACAGTGTATTTTCTTGTCATTACTGACATCTTTTTCAGAATGCATTCACGCTTACCGTTTCCAGTTACGTTGTAGCTACACTGTACTGTGTATTCACTATAAAAAAGCTTCCCAGCACTGAGGATAGCAATCCTCAATTACGATTCATTTTATAGAACATCGTGAGTTGACTAAATTCACACATTCCTACCTTTGAAATTCATGTTTTATTCATGGATAACTTAGGCATGAAGGGCATATTCAAAACATAAAACAGATGATTTGAAATCCATGCACTCGCATGTTTTTACCAATGTTCTTGACTCCAGCAAATAATCCTGCTCCGAGTCCGATAGATCCAAACAATCCAAGTTTGGAGGTTAATGTGTCAATGACGTTCATAACTGATGTTAATCCGTCAACGACTGTTTTCATGTCACTTCTTTTAAAAAGATTTTGAGCTACTGATGTGCCTGTTTCAGATAGGCGATTAAGCTTATAGTCGAGACTCAGTTTATTCAATTGGATTCGCAACATCCAATCAGTTATTTTTGTTATTCTACTTTTAATTATTAACACCACTTTACAACTTTTGAAAAAAAGTAACGCACAAGGCACATTTCGT
>CAQBGY010000530.1 GCA_948759685.1 uncultured Eubacterium sp. | reverse complement strand
TTTCTATCAAAAAACAATCATAAAATTTTGAAATAATTTTAAAATAAGTATTTCATGTGATTTCCTTTTTTATTATCACCCAAATTCGCTGCAATTTCTTCAGCCTTTTGTATCTTATCTATGTTGAATGATGAAATAATGAAAAGAATTTTGTAATTTTGCATTGTTGTCTGAATTATAGAGGATTGAGCATTCCTCTTCAGACACGTTCAATGAAACACTATAATTAAATATATGCAATAAATGGAAAAAATAATATCATCAATCCCTGTCTACAATTTGTTGACAAATTTAATTCCGGGCACAGTGTTGGCTGCCTTACTAAAATTTTGCGTGGAAGGTTGCGATATATTCTCTCTTACAAATAATATATGGATACTTGCCGTTATCCTCTATTTTCTTGGTATAATAAACTCTCGGATAAGTTCTTTAGTTTTTGAGCCTCTAATTAAAATGCTTAAAATTGTGAAGTTTGTGCCACATAAAGATTTTACTGATGCCGAGTTGAAAGATACATCTGGAAAACTTACACAGTTAAGTCGAATGAACAATGAATACAGGAGCTATATATCTGTATTCTCTATAGTCCTTATTATCAAGCTAATTTTCCTTTTCTCAAATATTAAGAATTTTATAACAGATAATATCTGTTGGATTATATTGTGTTTAGGTGTACTGCTATTCCTTTGTGCCTATAGGAAGCAAGTATCTTATATTACATCACGTATATCTCGATTAAACAACCAATAATATATATATGCCGAATTACGAAGTTCATTATCTTAGCGTTTCAGACGCTGATGCAATCATAATACGATATGAAAACAGCGGAGACCAATATGTTGTATTAATTGACGCTGGAAATGTCAGCGATTCAGACAAAATCAAAAACTATATTTGGAATCACTGGAAAACTTATACTATTGATTTAGCAATATGTACTCACCCTGACTCTGACCATAAAGGAGGTTTTTTTGGATTATTGAATGATAGAGATGTAATCATTAATGAATTTTGGCTTAATACGCCAGAGGATGTAATTAAAGAAGATGAATATAATAGATTATATCCTAAACGAAATAGGTTGTCTCATTGTCGTGAATGCTATGATCATCCAACAGATACGGATTCACTTAACCTCATAGATTTAGCTGTATCTAACAAATGCAATGTATATGGTGCATATTGTGGCAAAATACATTCACACATTCCGATCTCAGTTGTTGGTCCAAGTTTGGATTTCTATCATCCTCTTGCGATAGAAATACTCAAGAACAATAAAAGGAGAAAAGATGAGGATAATACAATATACAATGATATAGGTTATTTTTCATCCGTTCAAGCTAAATCGTCTATTGATGACGAGCCTGATGATTGTTCGCCAACTAATGCTGGTAGCATAATTCTTTTATTTGAACCGATCACGAGTTGTAAATTTTTATTACTCGGTGATGCAAATCGAGCTGCTATCACTGATGCAATTTCTAATAATACGAACTTGTCAGGCTGTAGAATAAAAGTTCCACATCATGGAAGTAAACATAATCTGACCTCGGTATTGATTGATAAATTGGCTCCATGCTGTGCGATTATTTCCGCAAAAGGCTCTCGTAAACATCCCAGCAGAGGAATTGTTCATTGCCTCAGCAATCATTGCAATGTCTATTCGACTCATAAGAGTGGAACTCTAATTCATACATCTTATCCTATTACTACCCCCGCAATTCCATTAAAGGAAAAACAATAAGGTTCGATGTAGAATCTCAATTATCAGATATGTATAATAAAAAGGTGTTGTTATTGAAGTTCGTTTGATTGAACCTGTTTTAGTGATTATAAGACACACAACCTTATTTGTCTGCTACGAGAGACGACTTATGATCTAGGTAGTCGCGCACGGCTTTCCACTTCCGGCTCAAAGGGACAGCGAAAAATGATAAATCATCTGAAAAGCCGTAAAAGCCCCCTTTCTACACTTATGCGATAGTCAGCACACGTTCGTTCAAAATCCTTTTGGGCGATGGTGTGCCGACGAATAAAACCGCTTTTACGGAAAAGCCTGTATGAGAAAGAAAAAAACAGGGAGATTCATTTCAAAATCTCCAGTTTTATTGTTGCTTTTGCATACGAAGAATTCTTTGAAGGTTGCAATGTGCAGAAGAATAATGCAGCAGATAACCAACTCGTAACCTATTACTATCATGAGCAATTAACATACGCTCATTTCCATAAAATGCACTCTTTTTGTAACTTCTATCTGCAAATAGATGAATTTCTATTCATATTAAAGCATTCAATAAAGAGTTTCTTCTCTATATATTATTTGGCATATTCAGTTTAATTGTCTTGGTTGCCCCTTCCTTTTTAGAATCTACCACCTTTGCATACACTTGGGTTGTCCTTACGTTTGTATGTCCCAACATTTTGCTAACTGTATAAATATCAGTACCTCCAGCCAGTTGCAGGGTCGCATAGGAATGTGCAAAGCAATGAAATGTTATGTGTTTGGATATTCCGGCTGCTTCAACCCATTTCTTGACAGGACGATTTATCCATGAAGGGTCTGGCAGTCCGGCAAACACAAGAAGCTCTCCCTCCTGCTGCTCACCACAAAGATTGAATGCTTGTTCCGAAATTGGCATATATTCAACACCTTTTGTCTTTTGTTGAGTAAAGTTCAAGCGATAACCTCCATTGAAATTCTCCACTTCCGACCATTTCAATTTTTGAATATCGCAATGACGGATTCCTGTTAGAGCAGAAAACAGGGCTGCACGTTTCAGTAATGGGTCACAAGGTGTTTGTGCCAGTCGATTCAATTCCTCTACCGTAAGATATTCTCTCCGGCTTTCTCTTTCCTGAATACCTTTGACTTTCGCAGAAATATCAATAGTTAGGTAGCCATCTATAAATGCTTGTTTCAATCCGGCTTTGAAGATTGAAAAATATGTTGCAGCTGTATTTTGAGATATTGTACCTCGTTTAGTTCCTCCTTGTGGAGCGTTCATTATGAATTGACGAAACGATTCCACCATCTTTAAGTCTATTTGTGAAAAGAGAATGGTATCGCTTTTTGCAAATATCTTCAACAACTCATGAACTCGCCTCCAATTGACAATGATAGAATCAGAACTATGGGCATGTCTTGTTCGCTGCACATGATCGAAGTACTCAATAAAATTACTTCGAGAGCGTTCCAACTGCTCTGCCTGTTCTGCATCGGTATCAGCGTAAAGAGCCGCATTATCATATTCCTTTTGTCGTAGGCTTCTGACCTTGTCGGCATAGATGCATGATTCTTGGTCTAATTGGGACTTACACTGAATGACACCGTTCAAATCTCGTTTTGGCTTATAAGTAGTTTTGCCTTCAGCATTAGTCCGTGCATTGCGTGACTTATCCCAAATAGGTGTTGTAATGGTACGATTGAGATATTCACGCACTCTTTGCGGAGTATCTTTACCGGATTGGAATACAGGATAAGATTCCACATAAAGATACCATTCAT
>CAQBGY010000529.1 GCA_948759685.1 uncultured Eubacterium sp. | reverse complement strand
TGGAAATGATTATTTAATATTATGCCATAAGTTGTATATATTAATGTATCAAAAAGCTCTAAAATACATATATCTTGCCATATACCCAAGTAAAGTTACACTATCCTCAAAATATAAGATTCTTGAAATTTCTTCCATTTTGTGATAGAGTTTATAGTATGGGTGAATCATCAACAAAACTGAATTTGTATTGTCAAAAGCATAAAAATACAAGTATACTAAGAGGAAAATGAGGGAACAATGTGAGTAATAAGCATATAATAATTCCAAAAAAAGTATATAGTAACAAAAAAGGGTATGAAACTCTGATAGAAACAGTCTGTTCTATACTTGATATGAAAAATGGAGAAAGTTGTATTTTGGATTTTTCAGAGGTAAAATGGATAGACGCTAACTTGCTTTCAATAATAGGGGCTGCTATTGAAAAAAGGCAAAATGAGTGTCGGATAAAATATCGTTCAAATAGCATAAATCAAAAACAAGCAGACTTATGGGGGCGAAACGGATTTGGAAAGTATTTCAATTTGAGTGAGAATAAACGTTATGATACGACTGTTGATTATAAAGTTTTTGGGAAGACCCAAGCTAAGGATTTTGGAGAGTATATAGACGAAAACTTGTTAACTAAAAGTGGATTACCTGAGATATCCTCTGCCTTGAAACGGACAATGAGTAATAATATACAAGAAATTTTTGGAAATGCACCACTACATGGAGAATGTGAAAAAGTTATCTCTTGTGGGCAATATTTTCATAAAAAAAGGGAATTGATTTTTACAATAGCCGATTGCGGTAATACAATTAAAGAAAATGTGGAAAGATTTTTTTCTCATATAAATGCAAAGTCTCCACCACATGGAATTGCTTGGGCTGTTGTAGAGGATAATTCAACCAAAGAGATTGTTAATGGAAAATCGGGCGGGAAAGGATTAGCTCTGTTAAAAGAGTTTATCTCTTTAAATGGTGGCGAAATTCATATATGTTCTGGTAAAGAAATTTGGAAATATAAGAATAATGATGAAAAAGTTGATACCATTTCTTCAAATTTTCCGGGAACTATTGTAACTATTAAAATAAGAATGGACGATAAAAAATCGTATAGTTTAACAAGTGAGGTTACTGATTGGGATGATTTATTTTAGGAGGAAATTATGAAAACTATTAAGATATTTGATATAACAGGAAGCAGGGCCGTTATGGATAGCCCAGATGGAGATAAAATTTATCAAATGATAAATGAGGCACTTTTAAATAAGGAAAATGTTGTGTTGGACTTTGGTAAGGTTAATACTATATTATCTATGTTTTTGAACTCAGCAATAGCTCCTTTGTATAACGATTTTGATACTGATTTCTTGAACAAACATTTGACTATAACAAACATGTCAGATGAAGATAAGGCAACATTGAAACGTGTAAATATGAGAGCAAAGCAGTTTTATCAAGAAAGGAAAAACGGAAGCACGCTACGCATGGAGGATGTTTACGGTGAGTAAAATTATAGATGCCAAAAAAGCAACATTTACAAAAAGCGACAAAATATTATTTGATTGCAATATACTTATGTATATGTTTTACACTTATGGAGGTTATTCACAATCACTGATAAGATGTTACACAACTTTATTCAATAATGCAATACAAAACAATAGCACGATATTTATTCCTTCTATAGAGGTATCTGAATTCATAAATACATATTGTAGGCAAGAGTACTATAGATACCTGCGTCAAGAGGGCAAATCTCCAAACATATTTGATTTTAAACATGATTACAAAGCAACGCAAGATTATGAGGATGTGATAAATGAAATTCACAGCATTGTGAATAATCAAATTTTAAAAATATTTCATAAATTAGATGATATTTTTAGTGAAATCGATATAACATCAATTTATGACAAACCTAATGAGTTTGATTATAATGATAGATACTATTTGAAACTCGCTGAAAAAGAGGGGATTAAAATAGTTACTAATGATGCGGATTTTTATTCAAATTTATGTGATGTGGAGATAATAACAGCAAATAAGAATCTTTTGTGCAAAAATAGCGTCTAAGATATACAAAATCTTGTATTCAACTTTGAGTTTCCCCATTTTTTTTCGCATAATAAAAAATGCAAAAACACAGAACCTTTGATATAAATTGAATCATCACAAAACCAAAAACAAAGGAGTGTTTTTGCATGATTAATTATAACAGATCAGGTTACGAAATTAAAAGGGATTTGACAAACTTTTCTTTTAAGATTTCACATGACTTAAAATGTTCGTAGCAGAAATTTATTCACCAGATGCTCACGGTTTCCTGCAGGAAGCAAACTGTATCTGAATGAGAGATCCTAAAGTTCATATTTTATGTGTCAGGCTATGCAATGGAGTGTATCTTTTCCATGAGCTGGAAAGGAATAAGCAGCTTCTTCCCGAAAAAAGTAAAATCACAGCAGATGAACCTGTTGGAATACTTTAAAATAGCGGATTCTGGAGCATTTGTATTTTAAAAATGGGGAAAGTCAAAAAAAAAGCCAGTATTGCAGAAATGTTCCGCCTGTTATAATTAATTCTGTATAGTTAGAAAATTTAGATCAGATATAGGAGGGAAATCCAATGAAAGAAATTATGATAAAAGATTACATCGGGAGTGATACAGCAGTGTCATATGATGATGGAAAAAGGTGTCAGAAAGATATTGCAGAATGTTTAGATAAGGGGGAAAAAGTTATTTTGAATTTCTTAGGAATCAGTTATGTTATAACTGCATTTTTAAATCCTGTTATAGGGGATTTAATTCTAGAAAGGGGAAATGGTGTGATGAAATTTATCGGAATTAAAAATGCAAATGAAACTGCAATACAGAAAATCAAACGTGTAAGGGATGGTGCGCTGATAAAAAGAGAGGACTTGGAAGAATGATTTTTTTAGATACATGTGTGTGGATTGAACTTTTGGGAGTCCGCACGCCTGTGAAACAGCATGAAATTATACCGGCAAAGGCAGCGACATATTTACTAGAAAAAATGATACCAGATAAAAAGAACATCATAACTTGTAAAGAGCAGATATTGGAGCTGGTTAGTTCAATTGAAAAAGTTACAATGCGGACAGTGAATAAAACAAGAAAGCAAAACAAAAAGCCAGGAATCAGCAATTTAAAAGAATTCCGGATGTTACAAGAGTTCCAGGCAACAAAAGAATTGTGTAAAGAAGTTATAGATGACATACAGTATTTTGCAACAGTTAGTGATATTGGAGAATATGATATTTCTTCTATTTTACAACGGCTGGAATTAGCGGATATTAATGATTGTCTTTATTATGATTACTGTGTTAGAAAAAATATAGGTCTTTATACTTTTGATTCTGACTTGATGAAACTTGGAAATAGTAAAGTGTTACATAGATTTAATACAGAAACTGGTACATGGAATTAATATAAGTTTTAATTTTTTACAAATTTAAATCACATGTATTGCTTGTCTTTTTTTATAATAGTTATTTTATCACTTTAATT
>CAQBGY010000528.1 GCA_948759685.1 uncultured Eubacterium sp. | reverse complement strand
TTCTTTGAAATGACCTTTTGACCCCAGCATCATGCTATAATGTTGAAAAAGGGGACAAAATACAGATGAAAAAGGCACCTGATTATGACAACGTGTTCAAAACGATGAAGATGAAACACAAAAGACTGTTTATTTCTATCATTAATGATGTGTTCAAGAAGAATTATCCAACAGATATGAATGTAGAGGTTTTAGCCTCAGAGGGATATCTGACTGAAAATGAAACACCAGATGGCAGCAAGGAAGTAGAGGAGCAGATCTCGGATTTCCTGATTAGAATTTGGAAGTGATGTGTATCTTCTCGAATGCCAGAGCTATGATGACGGCTCCATGGCGATCAGGATAGCAGAATATGCTGTTATCGATGCAAGGCAGTTTGCAACGTGGGACATAGGGCATGCAACAATACTGATGCCAAGGTTTTCTGTTATCTATGTCAATAGGACGGACAGAACACCGAAAACGACGACGATCACCTTTACATTTCCAGATGGGCAGACGGTTGACTATAAGTCGGATAACGTAATTCTGGAGCATTTTACCAAGGAAGAGATTGTCAGAAAGAGATTATTTCCGTATATTCCATTTTATATTGCCCGGTATGAGGAAGCAATTACATCTGAGGGGATAATTGATCAGGCGGTGAATGATCTGATATATTTTCGGGACGAGATGATCCAGCTGCATTGGGAAATGAATTATCGGATCATGAGATAGCAGATCTTATGGGATTTGTAAATACTATCATTACACATATAACTGATGGAAATAAAAACGAAAAAAGGCTGGTGAGTATTATGGGTGGAACAATCATTGAAACGGAATCAGAGAGACTGATTAAACGAGGGGAAGCAAAGGTGATGATTGAAATGGGACAGGAATTTGGACTTGATGATTCGGAAATTTTGACGTGGCTGCTGGATAAGCTTGGTCTGTCACTGGAAAGAGCCGAGTCCTATTTAAAGATGTATGGAAAGCAGTTTGTTTAGGTAAAATGAGTACTTTATAGATATCTTACAAAATAAAAATTACAATTTATTCAACAGGCAAGAAAATGGGAGCATTCCGGTTAGTCGGAATGCTCCTTATTTCATTTAAAGGAGGATAAAAATCATGGACAAACCAATAACAACAGAGGAACTATTTGACCAGATTCAGGACAGGCTCAAAGAGAAAGGGAAACTACCAGACATTCTCGACTATGGACTGGCAACAAGTAGTCCGGTACCGATCAAAACATATGAATTTGATCTGGTCAATAAACTTGCCCATGGGGGCAGTGAGGGGATCTATCTGGATCTCTGGATCGAGTATTATGTCAATAATAAGCGGGAAAAGAAAAAGCTTGGTACATTTAAGACACTGCATGAGGACGATGATGCGATGCATGTCATGGCGGGGCTTCTTGCGGATTTCATCATTGAGGGCAGTGCTTATGTCAATGAACACCTTGATGATCTCACATGGGAGGGGGTGGATGTCCATGCGTTTGATGAAAACGGGAAACGCTACAGCTGGGGGTATACCTGCTGTGACATGGAGACAGCACTGCACAGGAAGGATGAACTGTTGAAAAAGTATCCGCAGGTTGTTGTGAGGGACAACGCGACAAGGAAAGAAAAGATGTATCATTAAACAAATTTGGAAAGGGACATTTTTATGCAGAGGAGAGTAAATGAAGCAAGAAATAATGTATTTGATACAAATGAGATCTTATGGCTGTTAGACGGCAATGAAGATATCACGGCGCTGGGGTTTGTATGCAGATATATTTTAGAAGTAGAACCTGAAACCATTTCAGATGTGTTTGAGAATAATGATTGTATGGGCGAAGGAATGTGATGTGAATAACCGGACAGAGGGAATGGTAAAAACAGGTTTGGTTCATGGAGGCAGCGGACATGGTTCTGCTGTCCATTATATTATAAGGAGTTTGAACAATGGGAAGATATGATTACACAACAGAACGTTTTGAAAAGTCAGCGTATGCGGCATCAGGTGTGAATTTAGCGATATACGCATTGACCGCAGTACTGTACCGGAGGGGAAATACCAGTATGAGGTAGCTGGGGATGATGATAGCGGCGGTGATCCGGCAAGAGTCAGGGTGGGGATTCTGGTCAACTTCTTTGGCATGCTTTCTGCGACTAGCCGCTGCCGATCGGGAATGACGGTGTTTTATGGCTGGAGGAAGGGGATTTTGTATGGCTGTAGAAATTTGTGAACGTATTGGCACCTGTAAAATAGACGAAA
Source organism: uncultured Eubacterium sp. (assembly GCA_948759685.1). Next base: position 1,262 of record CAQBGY010000528.1, on the reverse strand, counting down.
ATGGATGCATTATTGAACTGCAAAAGGAGTTTTTCGGTCAGGGATGGATATTTAAGGACTGGAATGCATTTCATAATGATCGGAATGCTCCATGTTATGTCCCAGAACTTTCTGATACTGTCTATACAGGAAATGATTTCATGTCCCTGTGTGGTAATCAGGAGGAGATTGCGAGGCGGTTATTTTATGAAGTGGATTGGCAGAGTCCGACAACGCTTATGTATGAATGGGAGACAGACGGGGAAATTGATACCTGTGCCCAGTGCGGAAAAATGTTCCTGTCATTTGATGTGCATGAATGTCCCCATTGTGGTTATCTCATAAATGAATAAGTATGATCTGGCGGATGCGGAAAAGTGGCAGTCATAGAGCTGTGGTAAAAAGGAAGTTTTAAGTCAGAGAATAAGATCAGAATGATTCTATCCCTTTTGTTGTTATGAAAGAAGTAATTAGAATGGGCAGGAATTATAAAACAATAAGGAATGGAAGGGGTACAGAACTTATGATCGGAGAAGGAAAATATATATCAGCAGGAGCAGGAGGCACAGATATAACTATCAGAGGAGATGGAAAAGTGCTGGCGTTTGACGGATGGAATGATCTGGTTAACGCCATCAATGAAGATAAGGCTGTGTACTGCAAACATGATTATCCTTATGGCGGCGATAAAGACTGCTGACCTGTTCAGATGGGTGTCCGCATATCTGAAAATCTGTGTGGCAGATGTAGTCGTGACATGGGGCAGAGGTGGCTCATATTAGATATTTACCAATGGAATATTGTGTTAATGGTAAGATGTTGGTTTTGAATAGAACTTGTGTAAAAGAAGATGCATTTTTCATCGCAAAAGCGGATGCATTTTCCGTTGTCAAAAACGTCCTTTTTGCAATTAGATTTGTTACATGAAAACTGATACACTTTGAATTAGGAGGTGATAAAGTGGTTCCTATTGATGGTAGTAACAATGAAATTGTCTATAAGTTCTTTCAGGTTGATGGCAGAGAAGCGGAGGCTTTGAGTGAAAGCTACTTCAAACTGTTTGAAATTGTCGGACGTGATGCAATGCTGAATCTGTTCAATCATTATCATGGAGATAAGATTAACTGTCCAATGCGATTGTATCGTCCGGAATTTATTGCAGATTTCGCAGAGAAAGAACCAAATAGAGATGAGCGGGCTAAAATTGCAAGAGCTGGGGGATATTCCGCAGCAGCAATAGAGAGGCTGATAAACAAATGTCGAAAAGAAAATGAGATTGAGTA
>CAQBGY010000527.1 GCA_948759685.1 uncultured Eubacterium sp. | reverse complement strand
TCCATGAAATTTTTATCTACTGTATCGCCATCCAATTCTACGGGCAAAACAATGTTTTCATATACATTGAGAACGGGGACAAGGTTATAGTTCTGGAAAATAAAACCGATATTGCGTCTGCGGAAAATGGTAAGCTGTTCATCGCTCAGTCCTGACAAATCCTTTCCTTTGACCTTTACATTACCGGAAGCGGGAACATCCAAGCCCCCCATCATATTGAGCAGTGTGGATTTTCCGCTGCCGGAAGTCCCCACAATGGCAACAAATTCTCCCTGTTCGACAGTGAGAGTTACACCATCCAGAGCTTTTGTGATATTCGGCTCGGTGCCATAGTATTTTTTCAAGTCCTTTGTTTCTAAAATGCTTATAGAGAACACCATCCTTTCTTGTAATGGCTTCATTATAAAGAGCAATCCTCACAGAAATGTCACAGCCAACATAGTAAATTGCCCTGAAATGTCACAGGATTGTGACATTTCAAAAAAAGCTATTCATGGGGAAGAAAAACCGAGAATGTTGAGCCTATTCCTACTTGTGAAGTTACTTGTATATATCCACCTTGTAAGCTGATAATTTCCCTTGCAAGATACAGCCCAATGCCGATTCCCTCTATATCGTGGACATCTTCTTCCCGATAAAAACGCTTAAAAATCGTTCCCTGTTGGTTTTCAGGAATACCTTTGCCAGTATCGGTAATGCTGACTTTCAGGTACATTTCCCAGCTTTCAACACAAACACGAATAGAACCGTATTCCGGCGTGTACTTAACTGCATTATCCAATATGTTAAATAAGGCTTCTGCTGTCCATTTGCGGTCATGGGAGACAACCAATGTTTCCGGGCAGTTTGCTTCAACTTGTATGTGCTTTCTTTCAGCGTTCAGAAAGATACCGCCCAGAGCCATAGCAAGAGTATCATAGATGGGCTGCTGTTTCTTTTCAAGTGAGATAACACCAGTTTCAAGCCGGGAAGTTTTTATCATAGCCTGCATTAAGAAATCCAGTTTATCAAGCTGTGTGTCACTGGTAAGTAGAAATTCCCGCTGTTTATCCTGTGGCACTTCTTGTTCTAATAAGGTGGCATTTACCATTTTTAAGTTTGCTATCGGTGTCTTTACCTGATGAGAAATATCGGAAATCAATTCCTGTAAGTCAGCTCGTTCACTGGCAACGCTGTTTTTGCTTTCCAGCATAACCTCATAGAGACGCACCAGCCGATGATTGATTTTGTAAAATAGGTTTTCTTCTTCGGCAACCTGCGATATATCTATTTTTCCATTCATCATTTCATCTAAGGTGCAGCAAAGCATTTCAGAAAACCAAGTCAGCTTTCGCCGTATCAGTATCACAAAAGCAGTAACACAAAGTAGGAAAAGCAGACAGAACGCCATGCCGCAAAATACCACAGACATTTCTTTGGTCAGGATATATAGAACCGAAAACATGACCACGGATAAAAGTAAAATGGTGGTTGCCAGTATTATGCAGACTTTATTTATGGAGAGTTTTTTTGAAATCATTTTTGCACTCCTCCAATCCACATATAGCCCATGCCGTAAATGGTTTTGATGTAGGAATGCCGGTTCGTTTCAATTTTACTGCGGATGCGGCTGATCGTTGTGGTAAGTGCGTGTTCATCCACATAATTTCCATCTACATCCCATAGCTTTTCAAGCAATACCTGCCGGGTCAGGACAGTTTGAGAATTTTTTGTCAGCACCTTTAATAAACGATATTCTAACGATGTAAGGGTAATCGGCTGTCCTGCAAGAGACGCTGATAGTTCGGAAAAATTGATATACAAGTTCCCGTCATCGTAGAAATCGCCGCCGGGTTGTGCTGAAATACGGTTCAGTAAAGCAGATACTTTCTTTTGGAACACGCTGATAGGAAAGGGCTTTGTTACATAATCATCTGCGCCCAACTCAAACCCTTTCAGCATATCGCTTTCCATGTCATTTGCAGTTAGAAAAATTACGGCGGTATCAGGACGGCGTTCTTTTACCTCACGGCATATATCAAATCCGTTCCCATCCGGCAAATTAACATCCAAAACGATTAAATCATAATTTTGTTTTTCAAGAAATCTTATGGCAACTGCCCTTGACATAGCTCCATCCACGGAATATCCGACAGCCGACAGATTATAGCTTAATGTCTTATTCAAAAGCTGGTCATCTTCAACAACCAATATTCGCATAGTATCACATCCTTTTTCTTTTATAATATCAACAAAATGTCACAGAAATCTCACAATGAGAAAAAATTTTTACTTGAAGAAAACTTGAGCCAAAGTAGAATTTAATGGAATATGTATCGTTAGGATTTTCTTCGTATATCCTTTATAATAAAATTCAAATTGCAAGTGTGCAAAGAAATTCTTGGCGGCTCCAATACGCCCGCAAAGAATTTCTAAGTTACAAGTGCGAGAAGAATTTCTAAGATGCCAAAGTACGTCGTCTAAGAAATTCTAAATCTCACACTGAAAAATGTTTGTGCCGACTGCGTCGGCATGACGGGAAGTGTGAAGTATACGAAAAGCTTAGGGGTGCAGGAGGATAACGTAGTATGGACATAGGACATAATATCATGACATTGCGGAAACAGCATGGTATCACGCAGGAAAAGCTGGCGGCGGAGATGGGCGTTTCGATGGCGGCGGTTTCCAAATGGGAAACAGGAAAAGGGCTCCCGGATATCGGTGTTATTGAGGAGCTGGCAGGGGCGCTTGGCGTGTCCATAGCGGAACTGCTGACAGGGGAACTGCGGGAAAACGGGAACAAGTCAGCCAACATGCGGAAAATGTGTTTTTATGTATGTCCGGTATGTGGGAACATCATCACTTCCGTGGGACATGGAACTTTTTCCTGCTGCGGGATCACATTGCCGGAGGTGGAAGCGGAAAAGGATGAAGAAGGGCACTGCATCTGTGTGGAGACAGCGGATAATGAGCATTCTGTAACAATCCAGCATCCTATGGGAAAAGGGCATTATATTTCCTTTATTGCCTATGTGACAACGGATGCCCTGAACCTTGTAAAACTGTATCCAGAACAGGGCATATCCGTGCGGTTCAGAAAAAAGGTCATGGAATTATCTATGCATACTGTAACAGGCATGGAATGTTTAGAACAATGGTCTGATGTGGGATATTGTGGAAAGGCATCTCTCCGGAGGTGCTTTTTTCAACTTTTAGGAGGTGCCTATGAAACTGCCATCCATTTTTGGAATGAGGGGTGCGAGGGATAAGCCAAAGGCCAGAGATGAAAAATAATAAGCGCAAGCTGATAAGGGAAAGCCTATTTAATGAATGCGGATAAGCAGAGTATAGACCGCCGCTGTGGTTCATCGCCATATGCGGCGGTCTGCCTTTTTGATAGGGACCGCCGGGATATGCTTACACGGCGGTTTGCGTTTGCGCTTATAGTCGTTTCGTGCAAGAACGGGTTATTTTTCATACGGATTCTGCCAGTCGGGGCAGAGGTATGTCTCGCTCCATGCCATCATGGTCTGCAGGA
>CAQBGY010000526.1 GCA_948759685.1 uncultured Eubacterium sp. | reverse complement strand
GAATACATGCCTGTCACGCATGGGGTCACGGGTTCGAGTCCCGTACGCACCGCTATCTTATGATAGGATAGCAAAAACAAGAAAAGTCTTGAAGTCTTATACTTCGGGACTTTTTTATTTTTACACAACGCGCAGAAGAATAATACAGTAGATAATCTACTAATACGTAACCATATTACCATAACGGGTAACAGACATTCGCTCATTTCTAATGGATACACCCTTTCCGTAAATTCGGACCACAAGTAAAGTGCTTTTTGTTAAACTCATTTTATTTTGAAGGAGAAAAACGACAATAAAATTTCCAGATTGGAATATTATAGTTAATTTTATCGTTGTTTTGTTCAGGTGTATTATAAAACTATAGCGTTGCGGATTTAAGGTTAGAATAGAATGATTGATATGATACGTTGGCTTCATTTATCAGATCTTCATTTGGGGAGTACAGATATGTCAACCGATATGATGCGGGATGAACTTCCTGAATTTCTTACAAGAGAAGGGCTTAAATGTGATTATGTGTTCTGTACTGGCGATATTAAGACTGCCGGCTCAAAAGACTGTGGGTTTACGGATGATATGGCCATATACATTAAAGAGATATGTCAAGTTGTTGGCATATCTTCTGATAAGCTGTTCATAGTGCCGGGAAACCACGATGTTAATAGGGACCTGGACGAAAGAAAATCATCGATAGAAAAACTAATGTTCCATCGACAAGGATATTACGACCCTGCAAAAGGAATAATTGACAGTGCAGATCTTGTGAATATAATGAAGGGAGAGACCGATTTCAAGGATTTTCTTTTAAAAATATTCAAGCCAGACAGAGTTGCAATGTATGGTAATCCTGACAGACCACACTTTGTAATTGAGACTCCCGACTTTAATATTCTTCATGTTGACACTACAATATCATATACAAAAGACCAAGAGGCTAATGACCTGATTGTTGGTACACATGCACTGTATAAGGAAATAAATAAAGTCAATAAGAACAAGCCTACGATTCTGTTGACACACTACCCAATTACTTCTTTGCTACAAGACGAGAGAAAATATATTTCTAGTATTCTGCAAAAGAACGAGATACGTCTATGGCTGGCAGGTCACGAACACGATCATGTGGCGCAGCCGATACACTATCTGCACCAATTGCAGGCTGGTGAGTTAAGGTATGAAAACAAAGCCAATGCTACATTCTTAATAGGAGAATACGATCATATATCTGGAAAAGTACAGGTAACGGCATACACTTGGTTCCCGGAGGGATGGGCGCAATATCCGATATTAGATCTTGACAACAAGAAGAGAGACCGCTATGAATGTCTGCTTTTAACTGTACAAGATGGTGGATTGTCAAGAACGACTAAAGTTGCAAAAGATGCCAATAAACAGTATTTTTACAGATTACCAGAAAAAGTTGAACAAGGTCTGCTTCCTTCCATTGACGACGATGGCAATATAACATCATTTGAGCAACTGCTGGAAACAACATGGGACAGCAATACTCACCATATCATTATATTGGCTGATGGTGGCATGGGAAAAACGACCATGCTTCTCGAATATTGTCGGAAATCATCAGAACCAATACTTTATGTACCTGTAGAACGATTGGTCGCACTGAAGATTGGAATAGAGGATTATTGTGCCAGGTTCATTTATGACAACGACATACATACATTCCGTGAAAATCTTCAAAACAGGTATTCAAAGCCAACACTTACATTATTCATAGATGGTTTGAACGAGGTGGATGGTAAACATGAACGGTCATTTGTATTGGAAATACAACGGCTGAACATGCTAAAAGGTCTGCGGATTGTGGTAACTTCCCGTTCGAATTTTACATTAAGATATAGTATGCCCGGTTATCGGAGCACAAAACTAAAGCCGCTTGAGGATACACAGATATACAGCTATTTTAATGATATAGAGTGGGCAAGGATAAAAGGAACAAGAGCATTGCATCAGCTGTTAGGCAATCCGATGATGGTAACTATTTATAAAGAAATCTGCTCGGTGGCTGCTGAGTTTATGGATGTTGAGTTTCTCGATTGGAGATTTCCTGTAAAAAATTCCACAGATTTGTTTCATAATTACTATGTGGCACAGATGGCTCTAATGATGAAAAGAAGTGGCACGGACGGGGAGAGGATGTTGCTAACCAAAATGTGTATTAGTTGCATTCTTCCTGCTATAGCCTACAAGTATGAGCGCAAACGTCGGTTGAATTATAGTCTTAGTGAGTTCAGGACATTGTTTAATGAGGTTCTACAAAACATTATTGTTGACAATGATAAACTATTACCCATTCAAGAACACTACAGGGAAGAAAAAATGCCAGAACTTAATGTCACGAAAATAATGGACTTCCTGACACAAGATATGCGATTGCTTCATCGTGACAACACTATCATGGCTTTTCCTCATCAGATTTATCGTGACTATCTGTCGGCTCAATGGATTATCCGTCAAAGCCAGATAAAAGATAACATAATGGAATTATGGAATAGCAGGAAGATTCCATATTCCGTAATGACACACATCAGATGGGGTAGTGGAGAATACTGGAAGAACGGCATCGCTTGTAATGTACATAAAGCAGGTATGGGAATAATAGAAGATCGTTCGCACTTCCTTGTTGATAATCTGTTTAGTTGTTTTCCCGGAACAGCTTCGAGCGGTACTCCTGACTATTCAAAACTATGGCTAAAAGGGCATAGACTGCCAGACAACCCTATTGGTGATGAGAAGATAGATTTGAGTGAATCAGAAATTGATAAGACGACAGTCGGATTGTCTTCAGACGATGTTGTATTATACACTAACCTCTGTCTGTCGGAAGGAAGAGATTTTTTAGCAGCCATAGCTGTTAAAGAACGCGAACGACAAATACAACTCAATATTTTCTCTCTTGATAACGGCATGATGGTGTTTAATCATGAGTTGAATAAGAAAGTGGGGAAAATGGAGTTTCATGGCAACAGGTTGTTTATTGTTGCAAGCAGTATCTATGTGTTCAGTATGGAAGATGACAAGCAATGGCATTATTCCGGAGTAATTGGAGATGGTGGAATGAATATATTTCATAAACTGCAGAAATGTATTATTGCAGATCATATCTTATATCTCTATTATAATGGACGACTACTGGTACGCTATGATCTGCGAGATTGCCATAAAATGGATACAATTGACGGGAAACAATGGGAGAATCCTATTGAAGGGGAAAATGTTACATCTTTAAGAAGAACAACACCTTGGACTGCGAATAATAGTCCCCGACAAAAAGACATTCTGTCGAAAGTGGGGAATGATTCATTTCAGGCGATATCATACGGTGATGGCAGATTGATTGTTGAAAGTGAAGGTGAGCAACAATATGAACTTTCCAGAGGTGCGATTCTACTAATGGATGCAGCAATATCCAGTGATGGGAGGAGTGCCGCGACTTTAGGCTTTCATAGTGTCGGAACAAAGAGGAAAATTCAATTATGGGACTTGGACAATGAA
>CAQBGY010000525.1 GCA_948759685.1 uncultured Eubacterium sp. | reverse complement strand
CTATGGTTGGGACGAGTTCAGCAGCTACCTTATTCTTGTAGTATGCTCTATTGTCCTAGGAGCTATCTACCTCAACCTACAAATGGTATTCAGACAACTCCTTTCCCCAACAATAGAAAGATGCTTTATGAGATTTGAGTGCTACCGTAATAAGGCTGTGGTGGTAGAAGCTCTAGTGGAACATTCGAAACTTGCCGAAAGTTCCATTATTTCAGAATCCATCATTTCTGAACCTGAAATTGAAATCGAAATTAAATCTGACACAACAGAAAAAGTTTCTAATCCATCGTGTTCCGAACTCAACGAAGACGTGACAGAACTTCCAAAGGAAGAAGCTACACCTTCTACTACCAACAATACATCTATCGAAGAATCCAATCAGCCATCAGAATACGAGATATTCCGTGCCAACGCTATGGCTGAAAAGGAACGGGCATCGCAAGAAAAATTAGATAAGGTTCTCTCATATACGAAAAACAACTTGGTTCTCTATCTTAGCGAAACAGACCTTAATCGTCTATGTGGATATATTACAGAATACTACCTATCCGATTCCCTACCTAAAGTAGAGCAGATAAAGGTTGATGCTCAATTAAAAACCATTGACATCATGCACTTTGGCTGGAATATCGGCAAAGCATTTGGCAAACCACGCCTACAGACTGCCACATTTATAAAGAGGGTATTTGCTCATACCTTCCGTGATTCAGAAATATCCACCATTGAACGTAAAATGTCGCATACGGAATCAGAGTGCAGGATTAAGCTGGATAAAAAGATTTCACTAGCAGAGAGTTAAGATCTTTTCCTTTAGCTCCTGTAAAACATTTGTCATTGCTGCAACAAACATTGCAAATGTTCCTTCTTCTTTGGGAATTGGAACCCCAATATTGTATATCCAACCACCATATCCTCGTAAATTCCCCAATTTAGTTATCGTTACATCTTCTTGTGATGTAGGAAATATAAAACCTCCTATGCCAGCTTTTTCCACATGCATATATGATATAATCTGGTGCATATCATTGCGGTCAATTCGATTGTTATCCAAGTGCTTGTATTTAGCGTCTAATATACAATTTTCTTTAAAATAGTCAGGATAACGTTTACACCGACTCATTACAAAATCAATATCAACATTACTTTTATCAAATAAATATATACATCCTTTCCCCGATCGATTTTGAGGATGAAAAAATCCACATTCGCTCAATACTGTTTTATATAAAAATTCTTCCCAAAGCCATGAGCCACTGAACAATAAACCATATATCCGATTATCATCAATACCATATTTTAATCTCTTATGATGCAGGATATTAATGCACAGCTTCTGCAACATCCGATACTCTGTGTAATAAGGATGGCATATTGATTTCAAGTTCTTGGCTATAACGCCGCTCAAAACATTCTTGCGATAAGAAGGAGTGATACTACAGATTTGCGAGACATAAGCTTCTGTGTCAGCATCTGTTTTCAAAACGTATGCCATATTAGATGATCTGATATATTCTATTGTATGCCTGATGAGCTGTGTGAGATCATTATCATAGGCATATTCTTTAACCTTGTATGCAATATTTCCTGAAAACGGAATGTTATGCTTAATGTGTTGTGGAATATCAATCGTGCCTCTTACATTTGCATCATTGCAATCTCTATGGGTGTATTTTTTATACAGTCCTTGCCGCAATGCCCTTTTCAGATATAAAGGAAACATATACACCAAAAAATCAAAGATTTTTTCTTCTGATGTAGAGTGCTTAAGGTCGAGTAAATTAATCTTGAAAACCTTTTGAAGCATGTAGTGCAAGAAATAATCATCAGAGCCATCCTTAGCAAATCGGGTACCAATAGTCAGTTGGCTTTCGTTTTTTCCGATAAAGCCCAACAAGTCTCCAGTTTGTAGATTCTTATCATCTATTTTAAAGATATAATTATCTACAAGATTATCTTTATAGACATCTAGTTGTGGGGGATATACTAACAAATTAGCATTTTGCTTTTTACAAAGGTCACTTATTGTCAAATTGGCTATCTGATAAAAATCACATAAGTCCTTATCCTCAATCTCTTGAATTGGGATATGGCTATAATCATATGTTTTATATACTTTCGACATTATTGCAGTTTAGGACTTTACACCTAAAATGATATATGAGTAATTCTACATTTCGCAATTAGGCCGCTAATACAATGCCTAATAAAGTGAAAATCCAAATGTTTATTAACAATTATAGGCATTTTTAAAATCATCCATTTTCGCTTTTACGTCATCCATTCCTCTGACATATTCATATAAGACACCCTCAATATGATATTCCCATAAGTCAGACCACATACTATCTGGGTTATTCTTATATAGCAAAACCTTTTTGAAGTATGCAGGTCCGACATGATAAGACGGATTTAATCCTTCGGTTTTCTCAATAGCATCATTAAGAGATTGCATTCGCTTGATTGCTGTCTCTTTGAGTTCTTCTCCTAAGTTATCTAGCATCTCTAATCTGTCATTCGACTTTATCTCCTTCCATGCAAAACGGCGGCGCATTGCAAAATCCATAGAGTCAACACTGCGGTCTATATCATTCATCGTCCCGATGATATAGACATTTTCAGGTACATAAAAACCGTTTTCATAAATATCTCCATCTTCTATAAGGTTTTGATATTGCGTCTGAACCGTTCCGGCTACGCCTCTATACCCAGGGTCAATCGAGAAGAACAACTCTCCAAATATCTTTGAGATTTCTCCTCGATTTATTTCATCTATGATAAACACATAATTCTTTCGTTCTACGACCGTCTCTTCGACTTTCTTATTCTGCATGAATTTTTTATATAAAAAATAGAGCGTAGCCCAATAAGCCGATGTATGGCATCCCTTGATGGCATCCCTCACAGCCTTATCTATGTTAGAAATCGAGTCTAAGGCTTCCATGCTTTCATACACAACAGATAGTTTCTTTAATCTAGCATAAGACACGGTATATGTTTTTCCTGTCTCCGAATCTTTTGCTTTCAGAATAAGATTGTTATTGTCAGAGACATCCACTATTTCCATACTCATAGACTCTGATTTTAATGGTATCTCTTTGATTTCTTCATTCCTAATTTTATCTATCATATCGTAATAAGCACTCTTAAATATTGCATCCTTATTTATATCCTGAGTACTTTTTTGACTGTCAATCAAATTTTCAAGTGCTTGAGCACAAAAATCTTTAAAAGAACCTCGTTTTAACTCAAATCCAATATTAGTTTCACCATCCTTCTGAAAAGGACGTAATCCTTCAACAAAATCTGTATAATCATACGACGGATGAAACTGTACCATCATACATTGCTGGTTTTCTTCAGTCGCACCTAACTCTCTAGCTATTAGCTTTGCCAAATAGGTTTTACCCGTGCCGGGGGCACCAGTCAAAATAAGATTTTTATTGTCTATTAACAAATTGGTATAAGGAAGGTAACTATTCAGCGAAAACAAAGGATGCGAAAATATAGCCCGTCAGTTTAGACG
>CAQBGY010000524.1 GCA_948759685.1 uncultured Eubacterium sp. | reverse complement strand
TCCCTACACGACGCTCTTCCGATCTACACCATTTATGAGCTGCTCAGCAAAAATTCCAATATATGCATTCTTTTCCGCAGCATTTTTTAAAGGTAATTCAGCATTGGTTATGACAGGGCTTTATTTTACAGGCATTATTGTTGCAATTTTGTATGCATTAATTTTGGACAGAACGAAGTTCAAAGGAGAGCCGGTTCCGTTTGTTATGGAACTTCCAAACTATAGATTACCAAGTACGAAAAGTGTACTGCATCTGATGTGGGATAAGGCGAAAGATTTTATTACGAAGGCGTTTACGATTATATTTTTAGCTTCTTTAATAATATGGTTCTTACAGACATTTGATTTACATTTTAATATTGTAGATGATGCAGGAGATAGTATTCTTGCCATGCTGGGTGGCGTGATTGCACCAATATTTGCACCGCTTGGATTTGGGGACTGGAGAGCCTCGACAGCATTAATTACAGGATTTACAGCGAAAGAAAGTGTGGTCAGCACATTGACGGTGCTGTTAGGTGGTGGAGCGCTTTCAACAATGTTTACAGCCAAGAGTGCAATTGTATTTTTAGTGTTTACATTGCTATATACACCTTGTGTGGCAGCAGTATCTTCTGTGAAAAGAGAACTTGGTGGGAAATGGGCAGTTGTGGTAGTATTACTACAATGTATGATTGCATGGATTGTGGCATTTGTGGTAAGATGTGGATTTATGTTGATAGGATAAAAATATTTGACACATTCATTTTCATATTATATAATCAAGTTTAATGGCGTTGAAAGAGAGAAGTAGCTTTGATTATCGCTGACAGAGAGCAGGTGTTGGTGGAAGTCCTGTAGAATGAATTAAGGTGAATAACACTCTGGAGCAGCAATCTGAAAGAGCGAGATGCAATCAGAATAGATGTCTGATTAAGTAAGCTTTAGTAGGTGAGCCGTAGCTGAACGATAAACAGCAGGTGAGAGTTGAACAAACCCTTAACTCACCGATGAGTGGCTGTGTAAGCAGTAAGTCAGGTGGTACCGCGGACAAATTAGTAATAATTGGTTCGTCCTGAGAGAAAAGTTTTCAGGACGGCTATGAGATATACAAAAAGACTCGTTCTGATAAAGGATGAGTCTTTTGTTATTTTTTAGAAAATCTTTGACTTATCTTGAAAACAAAAACGCTCAATAAATAATGAATTTTGAAGGGAGAACGAAATGGACGTAAACACAAACAACATTTATCGTGATGTGACAATGGATCAATTATCAGAAGCCAACGTGGGACAAACTATCAAAATCGCAGGCTGGATTGAGAATATACGTGATCACGGTGGAGTATCATTTATTGACTTAAGAGATATGTATGGTGTTATGCAGGTAGTAATGCGTGATACATCATTATTAGAGGGACTTAGCAAGGAAGATTGTATTTCTGTAGAGGGACCGATTGAACATAGAGATGAGGAAACATACAATCCAAAGATTCCAACAGGAACAATTGAATTAGATGCAAAGAAAGTAGATGTATTAGGAAAGACTTACACACAGCTTCCATTTGAAATTATGACGTCTAAAGAGACAAGAGAAGACGTAAGACTGAAATACAGATATTTAGATTTAAGAAATACAAAAGTAAAGGATAACATGATTTTCAGATCAAAAGTTATTTCATACTTAAGACAGAAGATGACAGATATGGGATTCTTAGAAATTCAGACGCCGATTCTTTGTGCATCATCTCCGGAGGGAGCGAGAGATTATATTGTTCCGTCAAGAAAATTCAAAGGTAAATTTTATGCATTGCCACAGGCACCACAGCAGTACAAACAGTTACTTATGGTGTCAGGTTTTGATAAATATTTTCAGATAGCACCTTGTTTTAGAGATGAGGATGCAAGAGCAGACAGATCGCCGGGAGAATTTTATCAGTTAGATTTTGAGATGAGTTTTGCTACACAGGAGGATGTATTTAGAGTAGGTGAAGAAGTGCTGGCAGACACATTTAATAAATTTGCACCAGAAGGTTATGAAGTAACACAGGCACCATTCCCAATTATCAGTTATAAGGAAGCAATGCTGAAATATGGTACAGATAAGCCGGACCTTCGCAATCCATTAGAAATTATTGATGTGACGGACTTTTTCCAGAGATGTACATTTAAACCTTTCCATGGAAAGACAGTTCGCGCTATTGTAATTAATCAGAAGTTGTCAAAGGGACAGCATGAGAAGTTATTGAAGTTTGCCCAAAGTATTGGTATGGGTGGACTTGGATATTTGGAAGTATTAGAAGATGGAGCATACAAAGGACCGATTGATAAATTTATTCCGGAAGATATGAAGGATGAAATCAGAGAATTGGGAAATCTTAAGGCTCTTGATACAATCTTCTTTATTGCAGATACAGAAAAGACAGCATCTGTTTATGCAGGACAAATTCGAAGTGAGTTAGGAACAAGACTTGATTTAATCGAAAAGAATGCATTTAAGTTCTGTTATATTAATGATTTTCCGATGTATGAATATGATACAGAGGCAAAGCAGATGATATTTACACACAATCCGTTCTCAATGCCACAGGGAGGACTTGAGGCATTAGAGACAAAGAATCCGGAAGAGATTCTGGCATACCAGTACGATATTGTATGTAATGGTGTAGAATTATCATCAGGAGCTGTAAGAAATCATGATATGCAGATTATGATTAAAGCCTTAGAAATTGCAGGATATACAGAGGAAGATTTGAAAGAAAAGTTTGGTGCTCTTTATAATGCATTCCAGTTTGGTGCGCCACCACATGCGGGTATGGCACCAGGTGTTGACCGTATGATTATGTTACTTCGTGATGAAGAGAATATTCGTGAGGTGATTCCATTCCCAATGAATGGCAATGCACAGGATTTGATGTGCGGTGCACCGGGAGAGGTGACAGAGCAGCAACTGAGAGAAACACATATCAAAGTCAGAGCATAGGGAGATAAAAGGATGGTAGTGAATGTGTTTGCTGTAGCAGGAATTGCAGCGCTTATATTGATTGCAATAATTGCAATTGTTGTTATATGTATGAAAAATAAAGAGTGATATAATACATAAATGAAATTAATAGTGGATAATAAAAAATCGTAGTGCTATAGTCACTGCGGTTTTTTTATAATCTAAAAATTATAAAAATATAAATAAAAAGTGACGCAACATATAGAATGTGATTAAAACATATGATATAATGAATTTGCTGTCGACTCTTTCCAGCGGAAGGAGGTGAGTCATTTGGAAAGTGTTATATCTTTCATTGTCTCTGTATTGGCAGGTGTAGTTGTTTTCTACATATGCAAATGGTTAGACAGAGATAAGTAGATAGCTCTAGCCTAAACAGAATAGCTCACTGTAAAGAGCAAGAAACCCATTAGAGGATAGCCGCCTCTAATGGGTTTCGTTTTGTCAAATGGAATGTCATATCTTTCGCCATTTAGTATAGTGTATGTTAAAATAAAAAAAAAGTCAATATCTCTTAAAAATTATTATTAAATAAATACGAAA
>CAQBGY010000523.1 GCA_948759685.1 uncultured Eubacterium sp. | reverse complement strand
TCTTAGATGGTGGCAAGTACACTAGTAAAGATTTAAACACCCTTACTGGCGGAAACGATAGCCGGAAAGTCATATCCGACCTTAGAAAAGAAGGTTGGAGCATTAAAGACGTTCGTTTGGACGATAAAAGAAAATTATACTGGTTAGAGCCGGGCAAACGGCAAATGTCTATTGATTGGAAAGGAGGAAGCAATGAATGATGAGAATATACGAAAAGTTGAACAAATATTTCTAAACGGAAATTGTCTTTCCATCAAAGAATTAAACCAGTTTGCAGGCATAAATAATTCCCGTGAAATCATATCTATTTTACGAAATGAGAAAGGATTAAGGATAGACAATTGGAAGCTACCCAATGGATGCAAGGTATATAGTATCATAGCCTCTGAAAATAAACTTGTTCGTAATGTAAAATCCATGAAAGACCTATGTAACGAATTTCGTGAGAAGTTTGGGCTAACCCTTGATGTAGAAGAAAAAATACAGGTATGAGTGAAGCAATAAAACAGATTGTTAATGAATTTGACAAGACCGTTCAGGAAGAAAATCCTGATCGGAAAATAAAAAGAGCATCAGACCTAATAAAACGAGGGGTTAAAGAAATCCCCATGCTTTTCGCTCCTGTATTTCCCCGTGTTGGCGTTGCTCTATTTGCCGGGAGTTCTGATGCCGGGAAGTCGATGCTATTGCGTTGTATGAGTATATGCACGGCAACAGGAAGGGATTTTCTAGGATGGAAATATAGAGGCATTCATCGTTCTTGCATTTTCGTAGCAACAGAAGATGATGAAGAGGCAACAGTCTATTTGCTTGCTAAGCATGAAAAAACCTATGGAGATCCGGCAGATGATTTGAATAGACTTCGTTTTATCTTCAATTCGGAGAATGTAGTTTCCGAACTTGATACGGAGCTCACCATAGAACCGGCTGACTTTGTGATTGTGGATGCTTATTCGGACGTTTTCGACGGAAAGGAGCAGAACAATGCAACGCAAACGAGAGCATTTGTCAACAAGTTTAAGGCTTTGGCTGAAAAACATCAATGTCTTTTTCTCTTTTTGCACCATACCGGGAAAAGAACCGAAGATTTAGCTCCGTCTAAAAATAACTTTGTCGGGAGCCAATCACTTGAAGCCTCGGTAAGATTTGGTATCGAGCTACGTGTAGACAGGACTAACCCCGAATTACGCCATTTTTGCATAGTAAAGGGCAACTACTTAGGAAGCCAGTATAAACAATCCTCTTTTGTGTTGAAAATGGATGAGAACTTTGTATTCAATGAAACCGGCGACAGAATAGCATTTGAAAATCTTGCTTTAAATCCAAATCAAGGAAAGGCGCAATCAAAAGGTAAACACCCGTCCGACTTTACAGAAGAACAACATTTATCCTTTTTGAGAAATGCCGCTTTGGAACCGGTATCAAAAAGAAAACTTACGAGTGCCATAATGGAAAACTACAATATAAGCGACCAAACCGCAAGAAGGTTTATCGATTATTATATTGAGAGTGAATATCTGAAAACTATAGAAGGCAAACCTTACTCAACATATCAAATTAATGAAGGCGAATTACCATTTTAAAAAGCGAGGTGTGGTATTTACCACACTACCGTACCACAATACCGCAGATAAGAGGGTGTGGTGTGGTAGTATCCCCTAAAGGGGAAATACCATACCACACCACACCTCTTTTTATCATCTGAATTTTTAATGAAAATCAAAACTGAATATGAAAACAGCAAATAACATTCCAACTATAGATACACAAATCACGATCAGTACAGAAGTCAAAGATGAATCTACAATTCTTTTGATATACAGTTTAGTCCCGAATGAGTACATCATGGATTCAGTAGAAGAAGCTAAAGAATTGCTATCAAAGGGAAGTTTGTACATTGAACTCAACAATGGGTGCATAAGTAGTTCAGATACATTCAGAGACTTTGAAATAGACAAAGGAGGATTTGAAAATGAATCTCCAATAGTAGCCTACAAAGCTGTCCTTATTGATAATCTCGCTTTTGCTACCTTGGTGCAATATGCTTTTTGTTTTATCCCCAAGAAATAGTACCGTTATGAGTGAACATACATATCACCTACAAAAATACGCAGGAACGAGTACCCGCCACACCTGCCCGAAATGCGGACATAAAGGAGAATTTACTTATTATGTTGATGAAAGGAATGTTCCTATTGATGAATCGTGCGGACGTTGCAACCGGGAACGTTGCGGTTATCATCTGACACCCTCGGAATATTTCAAGGCACACCCGGCCGATAAACGAAATGAGTTTACCACATGGAAACAGCAGGAACCACCTAAAGCAATTCCCGTATCTTATCTGCCTTCTTCGTTGTTGGCAACAGATACACACCGAGACAGAAACAATCTATTCCGGTTTATGTCTAAAGAGTTCGGAGATGTTGAGGCAAACCGGGTGTTTGATCTCTACCATGTCGGGACGTCTCGCCACTGGAGAAACAGTGACGGATTATCTACAACCTTTCCACAGATTAACGAAAAAGGCAAATTATGCCAACTAAAGGTTATGGCTTATAATCCCAATACGGGAAAACGGATGAAAAAACAAGACCGGGTGGAGATGTGGAGCGATAAGGCGCAAAAGTATATTCCAGATACTCGACCGATGGATAAGATTTGGTTTGCCGGGAAAACGCTTCTCAAAAACTATGAAGCTAATCTTCAGCAAACATTCTTCGGTTGCCATTTAATAAAAGCCTCATCCCGGATAGGAATTGTTGAAAGTGAGAAATCAGCCCTTATATGCTCTATTTTGATGCCCGAAATCACTTGGATAGCAACGGGAGGCTGTAACGGATGCAAATGGACGGAAACAGCCGTTTTCAAGCCGTTATCAGGCAAAAGAGTAGTTTTATATCCTGATAGTGGAATGTTGGCAAAATGGGAAGAAAAAGCGGCAACCTTGCGAAGTAATGGCGTAGATGTAACAGTCAGCCGGACGTGTGAAGGTTTGCCGGACAACTGGGATGTTGCCGATGTGCTTCTCCGTGAGCGTCACGCAAAGAAAGGAATGACAGTAGGCGAAGTTCTCGCTTACGCCACTGAGGTAGGAGTTATTAACCAAATTCACGTAAATGTATGAAATTAAGAGAATATCAAAACAATATAGCCATGCAAGCCGCCTATAAACTGGCGACATTCGGCTGTTGTTACTTGTCTATGGAATGTCGGACGGGTAAAACTATCACTGCGCTATCTGCTGCCGACAACTTCAATGCACAAAGTGTACTGTTCATTACCAAGCTGAAAGCTATCCCATCCATCAAAGCGGATTATGAGGCGTTGAAACCTGTAAACTTCCAACTGGACGTTATCAATTACGAGAGTGCGCACAAGGCAAAAGGAAGGTACGACCTTGTGATTATTGACGAAGCCCACTCATTGGGCGCATATCCCAAGCCAAGCAAGCGCACGCAGGAGATAAAGACCATTTGCGAAGGTTTGCCCGTGCTTTATTTGTCCGGCACACCTTCACCCGAA
>CAQBGY010000522.1 GCA_948759685.1 uncultured Eubacterium sp. | reverse complement strand
AGAAATTTATTAACCAAGTAGTCTTGATTGACTACACCATTATTATACTAGGAGGCGGTAAGATGGGCGAGCCATTAAAATTTGATTATTATTATGGCGTTGAAGCAGAACAGTTTTCTTTTTACCGTGTTCCCCGCCTTTTGATAAAGGACGAGCGTTTCAAGGGGCTTAGCAGCGATGCTAAGCTCCTGTATGGGCTGATGCTTGACAGAATGGCATTATCTATGAAAAATGGATGGCTGGACGACGAAAACCGGGCATATATCATTTATGCTGTGGAAAATATCATGGAGGATTTGGGATGCTCCAAACCTACCTGCATAAAGATTATCAGAGAGCTTGACGCAGACAATGGAATCGGATTGATTGAAAAGAAGCGCAGGGGGCTTGGAAAGCCGGATATAATCTATGTAAAAAATTTTGCTTCCGTACCGGAAAAAGAAAGCGGAAAAAAGCCCGCTAATACTGATGTTTCCGCAGAAGTAAAAAATCTTTACTTCAAGAAGGAAAGAAATTTAACTTCTGCAAGTAAAGAAACTGAACCTCTGGAAGTAAAGGAATCTGACTTCAAGAGGGAAAAGAATTTGACTTCTGGAAGTAAAGGAAATAGACTTCAAGAAGTAAAAGAATTTGCCCCTAATTATAACAATACTATCTATAACAATCAGAACAATACTGATTTGAGATATACCAATCCTATCAATCAATCAGCGGACAGTGTGGATAACGTGCCAGTGCATGGGAAAGACGATAGGATTGATGGGATGGATGAAACAAACGCATATATGAAACTGATTCGTGATAATATCGAATATGAGCATCACATGAAATACGACAAATTTTGCGATAAGGAAATGTATGAGGAAATCTACGAAACAATCTGCGATGTGGTGTGCGTGAAGCGGAGGACAATCCGCATCAACGGGGAGGATTACCCTTACGAGCTTGTCAAATCCCGTTTCCTGAAACTGCGAAGCGGTCATGTGGAGTATGTCATGGGGTGCATGAAAGATACTGTTACAAAGATTGCCAATATCAGGGCATATCTGATTACTGCCCTTTACAATGCCCCCTCAACCATGAGCCATTACTATCAGCAGGAGGTTCAACACGATATGTATGGCGGAGGGTGGACGGAGAAAGGAATTACATAGCGGACTTCTGGACACAATGTCCAGAGGTGGAAAATATTTCAGGCAGGGTGTATGATACTGCTATGGGACGGAAATGGAGGAATTTATAGTGAAACAAACATATATTACGGAAGAAGAACAGAAAAAGTGCCGGAAGGTGGCGGAAGCCTTTCGGGAGCTTGAAGATGTGGACGTTGTGGTGGTCGATGTAGGAAGATATGGTTTTGTAAAACTGCAATATTACACGCCGCCGAGAGGCTTTGAGAATGACTTTACATTTACGGACAGCAGGGAACTGTTCGAGGATTTGTGGGAGGAATGGCTGCACACACAGCTCATCACATTTGCAAAGGAGATGGGGACAGGCGATATTGACTATGATGAGATATTCAACCGTCTGACGGAAGAAAAAAGAAATGAGCTTATGGGCAGGAAAAAGGATTTCGCAGAGATAGCGGGGATAGAAGCACGATAAGTTTGCCAAAGTGTGGCGGGTGGCACTTTCAAGCCTTGTTGGAAGTGTGATTATCTTTTCAATCACACTTCCGGCAAGGTTTCCAGAGGTACGGAGGTGGAAGACCTCTGTCTTAAAAACAGTATAACAGGAGAACAGCGTAAGGGCGGTTATAAGTCAGTAGAGATTTGTAGCTGCCCTTTTTTATTGTTTCCGGTCAGCGCACCGGGAAACGGAAAGGAGATTGCTATGGAATCGCTGCGTGATGTCAGGAGGGTAATGGAACGTGAAGCCAAAAAAGGGAGCTGTCCGCTCATGTTTGAAAAGATTGAGTTTGACGGAACGCCTTTCCAGTTTATCTTGTCAGAGGAAAAACTGGACGAGGTGCTTGCCTATCTGTTAAGACTGAAATCTTTCCGGCAGTATGCGGAAAAGACAGTTATCAACAACGTGTATATGGATCTGGATATGCTCTGCAGAAAGCCGCAGTTTAAGCGCACCCATTCCGTTATGGAGCGTGAGGGGATTTACGCAAGGGTGCAGAGATATAAAAAGAAATTAAATCCGGACTATGAAAATGGACTTTGCCTTGAAACGGTGCGGTGTATCTTCACTCTGTCAGAAGGGGAAGCGGAGAAATGCAGAATGACACATGAGGGGCAGGAAACGTATGCTTTTATTATGTCAAACAAATATATCCTCGGACTGTTTACCTACTGTGAGGCGGCAAGGAAATCCGCTGTTTTGGACGGTGTGGAATACGGACACCTTACGGAACGGGAACAGAAGATTGCGCTGCTTGATGGTGTGGGAGATGTGCTGTTTCAGGCGCTGCTCCTTGATGATGTGGAATACGGGAATGGCAGGTTATGCGCCAATCTCCACACAATCTACTGTTTAAACAAAAAATAATAACTTCTGGACATGATGTCCAGAGGTGGAAGGAGAACGAGAATGTATCTTACAGTGAAAATCATTTATAACATTATCTGCCGGGGGATTCCCCCGTAGTGCATGGGCTTTGACTGGAATTAACAAGGAGGTGTTTCATGCAGGAGGAAGTAACACAGAAAACAATCGCCCTTGTGATTAAGACCACAAAATTAGACGCCAATGTGCTGAAAGCCGCAATGAGGATGTACTTAAACCACCGAAAGCAGAAGGCACAGAAAACGCATGGAAAAACATCTGTGAAAAAGCTCGTTGGCGGGGGCATGGGGGTTTCGTCCATTGAAGTCACTGACGGCAACATCAAATCTTTTGAGCGTGTGGCGAAAAAGTACAATGTTGATTTTGCCGTAAAGAAAGACAAGACATGCGAACCGCCGAAATATTTGGTCTTTTTTAAGGGCAAAGATGCCGATGCGGTAGCGCAGGCATTCAAGGAATTTGTTTATGGTAATGAGAAGAAGAAAGGAAAAGTTTCCGTAAGGGAGAAATTAAAGCGTTTCAAGGACGCAGTATCGCAGGACAAGAACCGGGAACGGAGCCGGGAGAAAAACAAGGACAGGGGGCAGAGCCTATGAGCAATATCGTAAACGGCATAGCCAAAGACTTAAAAGCCATTCCGAAGAACCTCAAGGCAAAGACCGGGAATCTGGATAAAAAGAAACTTGTCCTGATGAACCTTCCTTATGTGCTTGCCGGATACTTTTGTGACAAAATAGCGTGGCTGTGGCGGGTATCGCCGGGGCAGGACGCTTCCGCAAAGATGATGGCGGTCATGGCGGGGATGGAGGATTTATTTTCCAATCCATTGCCAAGTTTTTACCCGAAAGACCTGCTGATCGGGGTGTGCTGTGGGATTGCATTAAGGCTTCTGGTGTATTTCAAAGCGAAGAATGCCAAGAAATTCCGGCAGGGTGTGGAGTACGGTTCGGCACGTTGGGGTGCATAATCTTAACTGTAAGCAACACCTATATTGACGCAGGAGGGTATGC
>CAQBGY010000521.1 GCA_948759685.1 uncultured Eubacterium sp. | reverse complement strand
TCGCTCTCAAACGCCGAGGGCTTAGGGGAGAGCTTGCGCCCTCCCCGGAAATTAGTTGCTGACACTCTCTGAACCACTCCGAA
Source organism: uncultured Eubacterium sp. (assembly GCA_948759685.1). The sequence continues at coordinate 3,449 of CAQBGY010000521.1, read as the reverse complement.
GCAGTCCGTGGAACAGATTCTTTACAGGCATAAAAAAGCCGCCTGCCTGAAAACTGGTATTCCAGTCTCAAAACAGACGGCTACATTTGCACCCTTATTTGCAGCCTTCCGGCTGCTTTCTGCCCTTATTTTGCGGGCTTGAATGCCCGCCCTTTATTATGCAGCCTTTAATGGCTGCCCCTTGTCCTTGTTTTGTAGCCTTTCGGCTACCTTTTGTTAGTCTTTTTTCAAAATACGGCTACATTTATACTTTGATATAAAAAATCCGCAAAAATAAGGCTACAGTAAACCTAATTACCGTAGCCCTGCCCTATAAATATATTAAAATGCGTCAAAATCAATCAAATCATTGTCCGGCGGCTCTGTGGCATTCTCTGATACAGCTTCTTCCTGCATATTCCCCGCATTCCGTATCGTTGCTTTCGTAGCAGCGGGAGAAACTGTGCCGCCCGTCACATTTCCACTGTCTGCGCCGTTTAATGATTCCTGCCCGCACACCATGCCGCCCTGCGCCGCCTGATAAGCCCCCATAGGAACGGATAAAGGAAAAAGCTGCATCTGTGCCATATACATACCAAAAAGCGCCGGGAGATTGGACATTACTTTCTTTTCAACCGCTTCCACGATACGCTCTGCAAAAGCATCCTCTTTCTCCCGTGTTTCCAGATAGGGATCATACTCTGCCGCCATGCGCCTGTTATAATAATCATTGACCGCCTCTATCACAAATTTATTCTGCGACTTGAACATCTGCCGTATCTTTGGGGAGTGCAGAAGCTCCCACGCCCTGCATTCGTCCCCTTTTTCCATGTTAAAGCGGATATTATGGTTTTTGTTTTTCATTCAAATGCGCCCCTTATCCGGCTGATGCCATTGCTTTCTGCCTGCGGAGTTTCATATAACAGAAATATTCGTAGCCTTTGGCGTTTGCCCGTATATCATGGTTAAAAGTAACATTATCGCTGTCATAACTGCCCACAAGCTCCACAACCTTCGCCCCACCGCCCATGACATACAGTTTCATAAGATTAGGATTGTAACCATGCGCTTTCAGTTCTGCAAATATCTTATCCACATAGGATTTTGCCGCTTCCTCCATGAGCTGCTGGTATTCCCCGCCCACTTTTGTATCGCCGCAGCGCAGATAATTCTCAATAATTTCCATCGGAAGTTCCTCCGCTTTTCTGTCTAAGATGTGGTCACGGATCACCTTAAAACACTCGCCCACGCCAAGCCGCACTGTCCACGATTTGCTTTCGCTTGCCTTGCCATTATTGAGTATCATCACGTTCATCGTCCCATTCCCAATATCAGCTACCATGTGCATACCCTTAAAATCCGGCAGGCTCTCCGCTATCGCTGCATAGCACTGTGGCATGACCGTACAGTCCACAATGTCAATCAAATAACGCCTGCCCGCATACTTATAATCTACATGACGGTTCTGCATCATATACTCCCGGAACGAATCCCGCTGTGTCTGAACCCATTTTAACGGAAGTCCCACCGCAAGATGAATCTTTGCCGTTGACAGCCCTCTTGCGTTCAGTTCCTTTGCTATGGCGGCAAGGGTAATGATATAATTATCGTCATCCATGCTCTTTTCCGCCACAAAATCCTTATGCCCCTCGCCTATGGTGTAATAGCTGCCTTCATATTCCAAATAATTCCTTGTAAAAATAGGCGGCTGGTCGCTCCTGCTCACGGAAGTCGGGAAACAGCACCTTGCCGTCTTATAGTTCCCATAGCCTGCATCCACGCCTAAAATAATTGTCCCGTTCATGTTGTAATCCCTGATCTTTGTCATATAAAAATCCTCTCTTTCATGGTTTGTTTTTAATAAAATTATCTGCCATACTTGCGTTTCACTTCTTCTTTCGTCGGAAGGCTGCCGTCTACGATAACTTTATTTTCCCCGGCTGTTATGGCTGCAACCTGCTCCGTGCTGTCTGTAAGCAGAAGTCCATCCGCTGACTGCCTCGCTTCCTCTATCTGTTTCTGCCTGTCTGCGGCATTTGCACCCTCAATCAGCTGCCGGATTTCCGGTCTGTGCTTCTTGCGGTATGCTTTTTGGTACTCCCTGCTGTACTGGCGGCGTTTCCGTTTCTTTTCTTCCTCTGCAATTTCTTCCTCCGAAAGTTCCTGCGCCGGAAGATCCACCTTCCCGATATAATTTAAGAAAATCTCAATCTCCTGCACACGGTCTCCATCCATTTTCTCTATTTTGTGTACCAGAACCTTGTCCACAAATTCATTGACGATGGCAGGCGTAAGTTCCTGAATGTCAGTGTATTTATGCACAAGCAACAAAAATTCTTCCGTCCTGTCCGTATCTTCTTCAAACTGCATGAGTTTTTCCTGAATTTCTCTCATGGAAATCTCAATCTCCTGCTGTTCCTTTTCATAATCGGAAGAAAGCATTTCGTATCGCCTGTCCGGCAGCTTTCCCATTGCGTTGTCCTCATACACCTTTTTAATCAGCAGGTCAAGGTCTGCAAAGCGTTTCTCTTTTTTCACAAGGTCTGATTTCAGCTTTTTTACCTCGCCTTTGTCCCTGACCTGTGATGCGCTCCGCATACTTTTTATAAATGCCGCCTCGTCCATGCGGACGCTTTTTAAGGCATACTGTATTGTTTCAAGGATAAGTTGCTTTACCGTGTCCTCTTTGATGGAGTGGGAACAGCACACCTTTCTGTTCTGCTTTCTGGCACTGTTATATGTCCCACAGTTAAAGCCTGCGGATGTGTGTTGGACTTCCCCGTTCGGAATCCCACGCCAGTCCCTGCCTGCCCTCGTTGTTCCCCTGCGGTAGTGCATTTTTCCACCACAGTCTGCACAATAGAGCTTTCCGGTCAGCATACTCCCTTCCCCGCTGGTATCAAACCTTCGAACAGTTTTTCTTAATTCCTGCACCATATACCAAGTCCTGCGGTCTATAATCGGTTCATGGGTATCCTGAAAAACAAGAATCTCGTCACTGCTGTTTTTGACTGCTTTCTTGTCCTTATAGGATTCCTTGTGGCTGCGGAAATTTACGGTATCTCCCATATATTCCGGTCTTTCCAGTATCCGTGCAACCGATCCGCCCGTCCAGTTATAAGGAGTTTCAAAATTACACATAGTTTTATAATTCCCCCTGTTTCTGGTCGCCTGATAATATGATGGTTTCTCAATCTTTTCTTCCGTAAGCTGCTTGGCAATCTGGAACGGTCCCATGCCATCCACTGTCAGCCTGAAAATCTTCCGCACAACCTCCGCAGCTTCATCATCGACAATCCAAAGATTTTTGTCATCAGGGCTTTTTACATAGCCATATGGCGGATTGCTCGTAATCGGTTTTCCCTCTTTCCCCTTTGCCCGCAAAACTGCGGTGATCTTCCTGCTGCAGTCACGAAGATACCATTCGTTCATGATATTCAAAAAAGGGGCGAATTCACTGCTGGTGTTGT
>CAQBGY010000520.1 GCA_948759685.1 uncultured Eubacterium sp. | reverse complement strand
GGGCGCATAGCGGGCTATGTAACCTGAATTTGGCACAAATATCACGCAAAGTGGGGCATGCAGATGGTAGCTATAAAGCCCGCGCCTCCTGTAATTAATATTCTTTTATGCCCCATAACGTTCCTTTCAAATAAATATGCATCTATTCTAACCAGTTGTTTTTAATAACCACTTCCCTAAATCGCTTATCATGTACAATATGATAATCATATACAGCTCTTGCCTTATAATAATGCCATTTAGCAACAACAAATCTTAAGGTCGATTCCCCTAGCAATGTTTTTGCGATAATATCCTTACAGTCTTTCAAATACGCCTTAAAATATCCTTTATACCGAAAAAAAAGATTTTTTTTATCAAAAGTTTTTTTTCTATATTCCCCATAACTTATTGTATTTCCTGCATTAGCCATTACTTTATTAATATGCTTTTGTGTCATTCGTTTTGGCGGAATCATATGATATATTACTGACTTACCCACATATGCCATCTTCCACTTATTTTTTAATATATCTTGATTAAGCCCCGTTTCACCATCACCCAAACACACATCCCTGATGTAGTCCGGATGAAACCCACCCGTTTCAAAAAACGTTTCACGTCGTATTGCTTCATGACAGCTAAATACTCCCATGTCATAAGCCCCTATTATTATCCTCCTTCCCAAATCATTTAAACTAAGTAGGTAATTTATACAAAATTTACTAATCCACTTAGGAGGAGATACTTCCCATTTAGGCAGCACTTTTCCTGTCGCACATCCAATCTTATCGTTGCGCTCAAATATCGGAATCAGATTTTTTAACAGGTCTGGCTCTGCCAGCATATCATCATCCGTAAAATACAAGATATCACCCCTTGCTGTTTTTGCAGCAGAATTTCTCGCATAATGAGCTCCCTGTCTGCCCTCAAACATATATCTTACTTTTTTTTCACTATATTTTTCCACATAGTCTAAAACAACCTCTTTTACGTTATCTGTTGAGTTGTTGTCACAAACAATAATTTCAAACTTATCCTCAGGATAATTCTGTTGCAAAAAGCTATCCAATGTATATTTAATGCTATGTGCACGATTATATGTTGGAATAATTATGGAAACAAACAATTTACACATTTATTTCTTCTCCCTACAAATTCGTTTATCATCCTAATTATTTATTTCTATAGAAAAAACTCAAATATGGTCTCCACGGTATTGCAGCCTGATAACATCCATACATTCTGCATTGGTATCTATCACTTAATTTCATAACTATATTTTTGATTCGTAGTGCATTATAATAAGAGTGATATGTTGCTATACATAGTTTTGGGCAAACACTAAACCTCCAAAATAATCCTTCGCTTTTTAATTTTATTGCGGGGCTCTTTCCTTTACCTGATATATCCAAAAGACCACCTATAAATTCATTTATTGTGTATAAATAATACTTTTTACCAAGTTCTATAGCCATCAATCACCCTCCAATCTATAAGGGGGAAATCTATATTCAGAAAGGATAGCCTCCTTTTCTAAAATAGACTCACATATATAATCCCATACTTTATTTTGCCCTGGCAGCAATTCAGACACATCACTCATTTTTATTCTAACCCCTTTTCCATATGAAAATGTATAAAAGGGAATCGGAAGCATATAAATAAAGTAGTACAGCAGAAAAAATTTTTCTGCCTGCCGCACCATTATTTTTACTTTCTCATCTGGCATTTCGGAATTCATTAACGAAATTATCTGACTCTCATATTCTTTGATATTTACTGGATCATAGGTAAATCCTTTCCCACTATATGGCGCCTTTGCAACTGTAATAGTCGGAATTGCATTACAGCACATCTCCAACCCGACTGTACTTGTATATACTATTCCCAAGTTTACTTGCTCAAACAAGTCATATGCACTGACTGGCGCATCACCATCTATCAATATTACATTTTCAGGCAATTGATAATTATATTTTTCCAAAACAATTGTGCATATCCTTTCACGCGCTTCAGGAAGTAATTTATGGACTTCTCCTGGATGTGCTTTTACAATTAACTGCCATTCTGTATGTTTTGAAAATAAATCTATTGTATATAATATCCAGTCTATTATGCTTTCGAATACTACATTTTTATCAATTGCTGCCGCATCCCATGTTATGTTAGCCGCAAGTAACGCAGTCTTCCTCCCCCCCCTAATTTTTCCGTAAACAGCTTCTTTATTTACTTGCCTCGCTGACTTCAACGGATCTGCGGTATTAATCGCCATATCCCTTCCGTATCTTCTATTAAAAACATAATTCTTTATAAAATTTGTCTCCTTATCATTTAACATTTGTCTAGAAAATGCTTTCCATGCTGATTCCAAATGCATCTCAATAACTGGTACGTTCATTGCATAAGAATAGGTATCTTTTTTAAAATCACCATATCCATTATAAAAAGATATGCCTTTGTTTTTTGCAATGAACTCCAAAATTGACCATGGATAATAAAAACTATCATTAGAATATATTATCTCCGGCTTGACATCCTCTACCATTTTCACGGATGCAATGCACATTATTATTACATTATATGCCAAACTCCTTATTTCTCTTTCTTCCTCTTTGTTCCAACTGCTTTTATAAGATATAAGCTGATTATTATAATATGTTCTTAAAGCCCACCTCCCTATAGGAAAATATTCATATTCCCATTTCGTAATAGAGTCAATATTCAACTTTCGTACGTATTCCCTTGCAATCTTCCTTTCATCACTTGTAATATAATCTTTTGCAGATACTACATTAAAATTCCCCCATTCTGTCCAGACCCTTTCGTTAAACCTTCTACACTTATTGCAATTATGTGTATGATTAACTGACATATTTGCAATATCGGTAACATTGTTCCCCCATACACCACCATATACGGAACACTGTAGTTCTTGAATTTCTCCGCAGACTGCCGGAATTATCTCGGCTCCTCGAAGCCGCAACGACTCAGCCAGCAAATAATCATGCACCCTGCAATTTGCATGTACCAAAAAGCAATATCCAAACAAAATTCTCGGTTTACCACCTTTTTGCCAATTATATCTACCTATTTCACGCATTATCAGTTCCAAATCAATATCAAAAAGAGGAATAATTTTTTCGCCACTTATAGAAAACTCATAATTTAATCTGTCATAAATTTCATCAAAATACAGACGAGAAGATATCACAATATAATCATATTGCATTTTATTAATAATGTAGGGACTTTCCACTTTTTTTCCATCAATTACTGCGCCCTGCTTATCCTGATTTGAATCTACTAGTGTATATTTAAAATTTTTTATCAAATGTTTATACTCAATATAATCTTTACCTGCCCCCCATACTACCAAATTCATTATTCCCTCTCCTATTTAAACGCATAGTTTTATGATATTTTTTTAGTGCCCAATCTCTGCTAACCTGTTCTCCCGGCATACACTGCTCCAGCTTATCCCACATATATGATTTGCAATAATTACAGGCAACAATGCTCCTTCTGTTTAAAGATCGGAGAGCACACGTCTGAA
>CAQBGY010000519.1:2887-3539 GCA_948759685.1 uncultured Eubacterium sp. | reverse complement strand
GTTTTTGGTGATTCTGATGGTTTTGTTTTTGGTGATTCTGATGGTTTTGGCTTAGGTGATTCTGCATGAATAGATGCGATTGTTTTTGGAATGATTTCACCGAAAATAATTATAACAAGAGTGAGAATACCTACACCGATACTAACAATCCAGGATATCTGAAATACACTCTGTGTAAAAATAGTGGTGATAGAAGATGCTGCAATATTTACAATGTTGTTTCCGATTAATACAGTGCTGAGCATCTTTCTGGAATTTTCTAATATTTTGTCTAGAATAACAGCCCGTTTGTTACCTTCCTCAACAAGCATCCTTAAACGAACCTTGTTTGTAGTAGTCAGAGCTGTTTCGGCAGATGAAAAGAATGCCGAGAATAATAATAAAATAATTAATACGCATAGCAGGGCTATGTCACTGGGTCCCATAAAGTTCTCCTTTAAAAATTCATATTTCAAGTCTGTCTTGATTAACTTGCTACTTGAGATTGTACAAAAACATAATATTAAAGTCAAGAATCCGTAATAAAATATACGTATCTAAAATATAAATTATTATATGAAATAAAATGAAGAGGTATACAATGAATAAAATTATTGTCACATTTTTAAAAGAAACGTTAATTGAAATGATAGTAAGTGCAGTGCTGCTTGCG
>CAQBGY010000519.1:0-2877 GCA_948759685.1 uncultured Eubacterium sp. | reverse complement strand
CTTGCGGCAGTTTCTTTTATTGTTTTGAGGATGACGCCAAGTTTCGCAATTACAAAAGTAATGATTTTAGCAATCTATGGAATTTCTACTTTTATTGGCGGGTACATAATAGGAAAAGTAATGACAAAACAGAAATTTATCTGGGGGGCAGTTTCAGGTGTCGTTTATTTTGCAATTATCGCATTGATAGCATTGGTAGTAAAAGGAGGAATTGATACAGGAACAGTTGGGATTATCAGTGGTTTTGTAGTATCTGTAGTAGCGGGAACAATCGGAGGAATGATTAGCTAAAAAAACGTTTGAAAAAATGACGTATTGTGTTATAATAACGTAAGAATTATGCGTGTGAGTAATCAGGCGTAAATAATATTTGGAGGAATACCATGAAACATATTAAAACATTAAATCAGAAAACATTAAAAGATACAATGAAGAAAGGCGGTTGTGGTGAGTGCCAGACATCATGTCAGTCAGCTTGTAAGACATCATGTACAGTAGGAAACCAGACTTGCGAAAATAAATAAGTAAATAATCGTACGAATTTTACATATAACAGAGCCGAAATATCGACTCTGTTATCGTGCGTTAAAAAGGGAGGACGTTATACAGTGATTCATCAGTATAAAAGCAATGGTTATAACATTGTTCTCGATGTCAACAGTGGAGCGGTCCATGTTGTTGATGAGGTGACATATGATGTTATTTCCTTGTTTGAAGAATTGGATGCGGACTCTATTACAGCAAAATTAAGTCAGGAATATCCTGAGGAAGATATCAGAGAAGTAATAGAAGAAGTAAGACAATTAAAAGAAGATGGACAGCTGTTTACAGAAGATATTTATCAGCCTTTTGTTGAAAAATTTAAGGAAACACGTCAGACAGTAGTAAAAGCGTTGTGTCTTCATATTGCCCATGACTGCAATCTTGCCTGCAAATATTGTTTTGCGGAAGAAGGAGAGTACCATGGAAGAAGAGCATTGATGAGTTTTGAGGTTGGAAAGAAAGCGTTGGATTTCCTTGTTGCAAATTCAGGCAACAGAGTAAATCTGGAAGTGGACTTTTTTGGCGGTGAACCACTTATGAACTGGGATGTTGTAAAGCAGTTAGTGGAGTATGGCCGTTCGCTGGAGAAGGCGAATAACAAAAAATTCCGTTTTACGCTGACTACAAACGGTGTGTTGCTGAATGATGAAATCATGGAATACCTGAATAAGGAAATGTCCAATGTTGTATTAAGTCTTGATGGACGAAAAGAAGTCAATGATAACATGCGGCCATTCCGTACAGGTAAGGGAAGTTATGATTTGATTGTTCCGAAGTTCCAGAAACTTGCAGATAGCAGAAATCAGACAGATTATTATGTCAGAGGAACATTTACAAGGGATAATCTGGACTTTTCAGAGGATGTAAAACATTTTGCTGATTTAGGATTCAAACAGATGTCTATAGAGCCGGTTGTAGGTCCGGAGGAGGATCCGTACTCTATCAGGGAGAAGGATTTGCCACAAATTATGGAGGAATACGATAAATTGGCTCTGGAATATATAAAAAGAGAAAAAGAAGGAAATGGATTTAACTTTTTCCATTTTATGATTGATTTAAATCAGGGACCATGTGTATACAAAAGATTGTCAGGATGTGGCTCAGGAACAGAGTATCTGGCAGTTACTCCTTGGGGGGACTTTTATCCGTGCCATCAGTTTGTAGGCGATGAAGATTTCCTGATGGGAAATGTAGATGAGGGAATTATTAGAGATGACCTTGTCGGAAAGTTTAGTAATTGTAATGTATATTCCAAAGAAAAATGCAAAAACTGCTTCGCAAAGTTTTATTGCAGCGGAGGATGTGCAGCAAATTCCTATAATTTCCACGGCACCATTCATGATGCTTACGACATAGGATGTGAAATGCAGAAAAAAAGAGTGGAATGCTCAATAATGATAAAGGCAGCATTAGCGGATGATGCTGACCAATAAGAAAGAGGTAAAAGATGAAAATTAAAATGAACAAATCAAAGGGGATTATTGCATTTATAATTTCTCTTGCCGTACTTGCTTTTGCAGGATACGTAATCATGTTTGGTATTGGAGACCGTGGTAAAGCAGAATATATCACACAGGGGCTTGACCTAAAAGGTGGTGTAAGTATCACATATCAGGTAGCTGAAGAGGATAGAGACAGTTTAGATGCCAGCGCTTTAGAAGCTACAAGAGGAAAACTGGAGAGAAGAATTCATGCAAACTTCAGTACAGAAGCTACGGCTTACAAAGTAGGTGATGACAGAATCACAGTTGAAATTCCGGGTGCATATGATGCAGATGCAGTTTTAAAAGAACTTGGAAAACCGGGTATTCTTTATTTCTGTACAAAGGCTGAGAGTGGTGTAACACCGACTAAGAAACAGTTGAAAGACAAAGAATACATTCAGTTAAAGAATGAAAAAGACAGTCAGTTTGATGGTTACTACAAAGTCTGGCTGACAGGTGATACTGTATCAGGTGCAGAAGGACAGGCTACAAAGGATGACAGAGGTCAGGTGAAAAATGTAGTAAACCTTCAGTTTGACACAAAGGGAACAAAGGCCTTTGGTGACATGACAAGCCAGAATGTTGGACAGCCATCTTACATTATTTATGATGACAGTGTATTGAGTTATCCAAATATCAATCAGGCAATCACAGGCGGACAGGCAGAAATTTCAGGTGGCTTTACATTGGAAGAAGCAGAACAGCTTGCTTCTAATATCAAGATTGGTTCTCTTGATTTAAAACTTGAGGAATTAAGTCACAGCGTACAGAGTGCACAATTAGGAAATGACGCTTTATCAAAGAGTATTCAGGCAGGTATTATCGGATTTATAATCATTATCCTGTTCCT
>CAQBGY010000518.1 GCA_948759685.1 uncultured Eubacterium sp. | reverse complement strand
ACGCAGAAACAGCGTGAAAACACCTCGCGGCGACAGCGAGTGAACAGTAACCGAATTGTTGCATAATATGTAATTAGATTGAACAGGACATTGACAAAGAAGAAACTGCGATAGTATAATACATATATCAATGTGCTTTGAAATATGGCAGTATATCATCGCAGTATTGAGCGGATATGATGGAATTGGCAGACATGCAAGATTTAGGTTCTTGTGCCGTGGGCGTGTGGGTTCGAGTCCCACTATCCGCATGATATGACGGTTCATAGTTACGCTTTTATCGTGCAAAAGTGTGATATATGGAGCGGAGTGTAGATGAACAAGATGAGTTCGGAATGGGGGATCAGAATGCAGTACAATATTCATTACGACATTGCAGCAATGGTACTTACTGCAGTCATTTTGATTCACTATTACCACCGGAAAGCGATTAAGCAGCCGCAGAGCTATGTCTTTACGAGGCTGATGTGGCTGTCCTTTTTTACGGATTTTTTGGATATCGTCACGGTTGTGATTGACGAATACAGACTGTCGCCTTTGTTGGTCAATACAGTAAATGTGGTCTATTTGGTATTTTTTAATATTGCCCCTTTTCTTTACTACATGTATCTTTTGACTTTGTCTAAGCGAAGAGAGTTGTGGTCCCGAAAGGACAAGCTGGTTCTATATGGTCCGGTGCTGTGTTCCGTTGTATTGATCTGCACTTCTCCTTTTACAAAATGGATTTTTTATTACAATCGGACGGAAGGGTATTGCCATGGCAATGGTTTTTTCCTGCTGTACATAGCGGCAATTATCTATATGATCGGTACGGTGGTTATTACGCTCTTACATCGGTCGAGGATGACGGTTTGGCAGAAAACCTCCGTATATATGTATTTGCTGGCATCAGCGGCGGGTATTCTGCTTCAGATATTTATTTCCGACATTTTGCTGCTTCAGTTTGCGACTTCTCTGTCACTGCTGGTTCTGTATATGTCTCTGGAGAATCCGAACGAGGATGATGATAAACTGCTGGGGATATATAACCGGAGAGGATTTGAGAAAGTGGTAAAATCCGCCATTGAAGTGGAGGAGCGTTTTCATCTGCTTGTGGTGACTGTCAGAAATTATCTGATTGTCCGTGAGACGGCGGGGGTAAGCTTTTGTCAGGTTACCATGATGCGGGCCATGGAGCATCTGAAAGCGGAGGTAAAGCCATGCCTTCTTTTTTCCATATCCGAGGGAAGGTTTGCGGTTATGGTGGATAAGTGCAGGAGAGCGGATGAGATTGCCGGTATTCTGCAGCGGGAATTCGCGCAGCCGGTAGTTAACGGTGATATGAATATCCAGATGAAAATAAGCATTTTGCAGATAGATTATCCCGAAGAAGTCTCTTCTATCGAGGATGTCATGGATTATATTGACTATGCCGCAGTGTACGAAGCGGAGAGCAATGACGAAAAGGTATTTCACAGCAGCGGCGAAATTTTAAGAAAAATGCGCCATGAGAACCGGATACAGCAGGCGATGCAGCAGGCTTTGGACAAGGGAACTTTTCAGGTGTATTATCAGCCGATTTATTCTACGAAGGAGAGACGGTACAATTCTGCGGAAGCGTTAATCCGGTTGATAGATGACGAATTGGGTTTTATCAGTCCGGACGAATTTATACCGATGGCTGAGAAGAACGGCTTGATATTGAAAATAGGTGAGTTTGTGTTCCGCACCGTCTGCGAGATGATGGCGCGGGAGAAAATCTGGGAAAAGGGTATAGAATATATCGAAATCAATCTTTCCATTGTACAATGTATGCAAGAGGATATCTGCGAGATGCTGTACGGTGTCATGGATGAATATGACATTCCTTATTCCTGCATTAATCTGGAAGTGACGGAAACCGTCATTGCCAAGGATATTCTATGGAATATTATGGAGAGAATGACGGTAGGCGGAGTAACTTTTGCTTTGGACGATTATGGTACGGGATATTCTAACTTGACAAATGTATTAAAATACCCTTTTCATATTGTGAAACTTGACAAGAGTGTGGTATGGTATGCTATGGAAAATGAGCGTGCCATGTGTGCTTTACGCTATACCGTGGAAATGATGCAGAAGTTAAACAAACATATTGTTGCAGAGGGTGTGGAGACGCGGGAACAGCTGGATATTCTGGAGGAATTGGGGTGCCGTTATCTTCAGGGGTACTATTTTTCCAAACCTGTTCCGGAACAGGAATTTTTAGAGAAAATAATATAAATTGGGAAGACTGGGCGGCGTAGTGATGCTGGCGGACTATGCCGTATATTTTATCTATTTGATTCAATAGGAGAATCGCCGGGGAAGATGTGCGCTGAAGCGCACAGGGGAGGTATAAGCATGAATAAGTTTATTGAAAGAAGCTATTTGGCTGCATTCTTTTTGTGTGCTGCGGTTTTTCTTTTTATGTTTGCCACCTTCCGTATTGACATTCGGCAGAGACAGACTCAGGAAGGGTTCGGGGAAGTGACGGATTACCGGAGGGAGATAGTGGCGGATGCAGCCTGCCCTACCGGACAAAAGTCGGTGTATACTTTTTCTTTGGGACAGCTTTCCGATTCGGATAACAGCTTGATCTTTTTCTCGCTGCATCAGTCCATTGCGGTAAAGCTGGACGGAGAAGAGATATACAGCATGAAACCGGATGCCCGGAATGCTTTCGGCAGCACTGCAGGCTGTGTCTGGAATATTGTGCGTCTTTCAAGCGCCGACAGCGGGAAACAGATTACCGTTGAGACTATTCCGGCATATAAGTCCTCCAATGATTTTATCCCCGATTTTCTGTTGGGAAACCATTTTGAAATCTGTAAAAACAGGATATCGGCAGCTTTGCCAAGTATCTTTTGTGCCATTCTTGCTATTTTAATCGGCGGATTTTACATTTTGTATATTTTGTATAACAGACGGAACACGGAGGTTGATAAAAGCTTGCTGCTGCTGGGAAGTTTTTCCGTTTTATTGGGCTGTTGGAAGGTAGTGGACACCAATGCTTTTTATCTGCTGTTTCCCGGAAAAGTAGCATTTTCCTATGGAGATTTTATGCTGCTGGCTCTGGTAACGGTTCCCTATTGTCTGTTTATACGCCAGATGCACAGCAGTGCAGATAATCCGATATGGAATATTCCCTGCATTGCCGGTATAGCGGGCACATTTCTTATCGTGGCGCTGCAGCTCTTACATATTGTAGATATGCGGCAAATGCTGAGGATGATTCATGTACTGCTTCTGTTGCTGGCGGTAATCTGCATAATTATGCTGATGCGGGAAGTCAAGACCGTGGGACTGAATAAGAAGCTGAAGAAAAATATATTCTGTATTGCGCTCTGTGCCTTGGGATTGACGCTGGACTTGATTGTTTATTACATAACCCGCGGCAAGTTCCAGTCCTTTTTGGGAATATTTAATTTTCTCATATATAATCTGGTTCTGGGTATCAGCACCATGCGGGATGCCAAGGAGCTTATGGAAATCGGTATGCATGCAAAAAGTTTTGAGAAGATGGCGTATCATGACCAGCT
>CAQBGY010000517.1 GCA_948759685.1 uncultured Eubacterium sp. | reverse complement strand
GATCATATGCTGGAGGACTTCATTTAAATAGATTTCATTCCTGTTTTATACTGTCAAGCCTGACAGTATGGGGTATTCTGCTAATGGTAAGAAGTTTTTGTATTCCTATAACTGCCACACTTCCTGTTTTTTTGGTTTTGGTAATATGTGTGTATGTTTTGTACCCGATTGATCATATTAACCGAAAAACAGACAACGAGGAAAACAAATACTTCACAAGAAGACTGCAAAGATTTTTGATTGCGCATTTGGCAATTACGGTTGGTTTTGCCATTTTAAACTACAGAAGATGTTTAGTGTTGATTGATACTACGTATATAGTTGTAGTGATTACTATGGCAATAGCAAAATATAGGACCTGCAGATAGTTATGAACTGAAAATGTTTGGTGGATAGTACGGTTCTTTATTAAAAACGGGTTGTAATAACCATGGAAATTGGCAGATGCAATTTCAAAAAGAAAAAATAGGAGATAGGATATTTATACCCATCTCATATTTTAACGGAATTCTGTTTATTGTTAATGTAGACAGTGTAACTTTACTTCGGGAAATTTCCAAATAATAATAACAATAAGAAACATCTGTTTTTGCGCTATAATGTAATTACCAATAATAACAAACGCATAAAAAGAAAGCTATGGCGACGTGGTTCGCTAGGGAGACCTAGGAGTAAGGGACGATGGTGGAAGGAAGCAGGGCGTGGGTGGAACTACAGAAGTTGCACTGTACCCGGCGTATGATCAGGGTAATCTTTTCAGACGGTATCTTTACGGAACGGGTATAGTGACCATGACCGACAAGTCAGCCGAAGTATCCACAGGAGTACTCCAGATGGCTAATCTGGACGAAATCCATAGTGTTATCATAGAATTCCTGTAAAATTTCGTTGCATTTTTCTGTGATCACTGTTATCACATTCTTGTCTGTGGCGTATCCGTCCACCATAGCGTGAGTATGGGCAGGGACACAAACTTTAGCCGGTGAAGTTCCTGCTCTTTTTTCTGCATATCAGATGGAAGGATAATGCAAAAGGTATGGGATGGAATAATCTGACGGAAAATATATCAGAATTTAGAGAAAAACTGGAGATTTTGGCTCAGATAAACTAGCGAATAACAATCAGGATGGGTAGCCAGAAAGTCCTTGTTATAAAAAGTTATGTCACAGACATTTCCAAGTTTATTTTATTTTGGTAATCTTCAAAAACTTCTGGAAAAGTGATATACTTATATGTTATTATGCCGGGGTCAAAAGTCCTATTCATAAAATAGTTGTTGTAAAATTGCATAGCAAATGAATTGAAAATATATTCTAATAAACATTTTCAAAGGTAATTTTTGTTGAGATTGCACAACTCATTTTTTGAAAATATCCTTTTTACCCCAACATCATGTTATTATATAAGTAGATCTCCTTTCGGTAAATTGCTAGTTAGCTTTATTTCCATAAACCTTGAGGAGATATTTTGTTTTGACAACAAAGAACGTCACATTTATGCGTTTTGCAAACGCATAAAAACTTTTAAAATAAAAGGAGATGTATATTAAAATGAGAAGAAAAACATTTATGATAATAGTAACATTAGCAATGG
Organism: uncultured Eubacterium sp.; assembly: GCA_948759685.1. Next base: position 1,947 of record CAQBGY010000517.1, on the reverse strand, counting down.
CTTTATTATCTGCTTGTACTGGTAATAGTTCTAGGACCGATATAGATAAAGAATTACCACTTTTTGAACAAGATAAGGACGGAAATTCAAATGGTGAAGATATTTATGCTGGAGAGAATAATGTGAGGGAAGAAAAAGAGGATAATAAATTTGTAGATATCGATCAGGCAAACAATAAACAAGATACAATTTTGCAAGGCGAAATGTCAGTGGTATGTGAAACTGAATACACGGATTCTAAAAATACTAATTTAGATGCCATAATTGTAGATGCTGTGGTAAAAGTATATGATGGAGTTTACATTGAAGAAACAGGTCTTTTTGATGCAAACCTTGAGGATAAAACACTGATTTATTATTCCGTTCAAACCAGCAATGTTACTAAAAATTCTTTTGATTTTCAAATCGTTGCAGTACCAGTAGAAAATGGTAATATACGAGATGACTTATTAAGTGTTTTTAGGGCTGGAACAGCATATTTTATTGAAGATGGGAAAAAAGCAGTTTATCATAATGATACTGAGAATCTATATTTCTTATTTGGAGATGACCAAATAGAACCTACATTGGGGAAGATAGAAATAGACGGGGTAGAAGAACTGGAGGGAAAAGTTTATATTAATAATTCAATTCCGGGACATGAAGCTGGATAAAGATTTGAAATTTGAGGCGCTGTCGTATCACTGATTTTTCAGTGGTACGACAGTATTTTTAAACTGTGAGGTGACTTAAAGGTTTCTCCTTAAGGCGAGGGATTTATAACCTCATTATACAGACATTAAAATGTATATGTGGCAGATTTATATAGAAGTTAGAAAAAAGAGTTTACAAACTGAAAAAAAAAACCTTTCTAAATATTTGACATGCGCAAGTCTAATCAAATTTAGGAGGAAATTGATATGGGAAAAATTGAAACAGCAACGCAGTGGATGATTAATTTAGCAGCAGATGACACACACGGCTATAGTCAGGATAATAGGTGGGGACCAGATTATGATTGTTCTTCTGCAATTATTACGGCTTGGGAAACAGCCGGTGTACCAGTAAAAAGTAATGGCGCAATGGCAACGGGCTCTATGTACAAGGCTTTTTTGATCAGTGGATTTGAAGATGTAACTTCACAGGTAAATATGGCTACTCAGGCTGGAATGAAATATGGAGATGTCTTGTTACGATTAAAGAGTGGAAATACAAGTGGCCATACAGTAATGTATATCGGAAATGGTCAGATTGTACATGCTAGCACAACTGATGGACATCCGGAAAGTGGAGATCAGACTGGTAAAGAGATTTATGTACGAAACTATTACGACGGAAACTGGACCTATGCGCTTCGTTATACGGGAGAAAGTAGTGGTGGAGCGGCAGGAGATGCTACGATCCGCGCATTTCAGACATGGTTGAATTCTAATTATTCCGCAGGTCTGACGGTTGATGGTAAATATGGCAACAGTATCAAAAAAGCTGCTATTAAAGCATACCAGAAGATTTTGGGAGTAACAGCTGATGGAGTGTTCGGAGCGGCCTCCAAAGCGGCTGTAAAGACATTAAAGGCAGGCAGTAGAGGAAATGATGTCCATATTATGCAGGGAATGTTATATTGCAGAGGATTTAATCCGAATGGTGTGGATGGAATTTTCGGTTCTGGCTGCACGACTGCGGTAAAGAATTTCCAGTCGAGCAAGGGGCTGACTGCTGACGGATATGCAGGAAAGGATACAATGTATGCTCTATATAATTAATAAGTACATACATTAATTATTTCTAAGCTATTATAAGGTCAACAAGTTGTTTTAAAACAGTTTTTGTTGACCTTTTTGATATTATAAATATACCAAAAATCAAATTATACATTATATATTTTTTAGGTATCCTAAAAGTCGTATAATGTGTACTCAAATAATCAGCTAAGAATTACGCCCAGTTTTTCAAGATACAGAGCATCCC
>CAQBGY010000516.1 GCA_948759685.1 uncultured Eubacterium sp. | reverse complement strand
TGCCCCTGCATCTTGCTGTAAACATTTTCATCATCCATACGCTTCAAATCGTCCGTAAACCATTCATCATTGACAGCAAGAAAGCGGAAAAATGTAGACTTTCCTGCGCCCTGACCACCCACAAGACAGACCATAATCTCAAACTTACATCCCGGCTCATAAATCCGGTGTATTGCCGCCAACATTAAAAGCCGCATGATTTCCCTTGTATATTCATTATCATCTGTTCCAAGGAAACGAGGTAACAGACTCGAAATCCTGTTTTTCCCATCCCATTGCAGATTTTCAAGAAATTCTCTTATCGGGTGATAACTTCTTTCACTGGCTATAATACTGACAGCTTTATTAATGGCTTTATCACTGGAAATGCCATAATTTGTTTCTATGTAGCGTTGAATCTGGTACATATCCACATCAGTGACACAGCTCCCGTTTCGTTTCCATGATAACTGTTTTACAATATCAATTTTGTTTGTCAGCTCATTTTTGCATATAGCATCTTTAAGCAGAGGATCTCTGTATAAAATAGTCATGCAGTTCTCAATGGAAGATTTCACATTCCCTTTCTGCGTTCTTGCAAGCGACTCCAGCACGTCCTCCACTGTACTCATTTCCATATCAAGCACTTCCCCGACTGCATTCCATAATTCGTTTTCTGCCTGTGCAGATTTTTCCTGCAATTTCCTCCACCTTCTTTCTATCATTCAAAAACAGCTCCTGCCTCTCTGAAACATCTCCCATACACAAAATATCCAGCCAGTAATTGAGAAGCGGCTCTGCATGAAGCATCTGCGCATAATCCTCTGAAGAAATAATGTCCGGCGGGTTCCCAATAAGAAAACGATTTGCACAGTCAATCTCTGAAATACAGTTTCTCAATAAATCAACAGTCTGACTGCACCATTTGTCAAATCGTTCCTGAATGCGTGTAATCCTTTCACGCTCTGCCTTTTCCCTGCGGATACGTTCTTTTTCCTGCACGCTTAACCCCGCAATTCCCTTTGCATCAATAGGCAGCATAAAATCCTCTATCAACTTTAACGCCGCATCATACTGTGATAGTCCAAACATACGCGAAACATAATCAACCGCATCTCCACCAACGCCACAGGCAAAGCAGTGATAATTTTTATCAATCTTCATGCTTGGGTGTTTATCATCATGAAATGGACAACAAGCTAAGCCATTTCTTTTAACCTGAAAACCATAATATTCTGCCACTTGCCTTGCTGTCAGATGTTCCTTTACCTCTGAAAAAATATTCAATTTTACTGCCTCTCCTCCTTTTCATTCGGAAAAGCCTCTGCTATAATAAATCTGCAAAATATATGCAAAGAGGCTTGTCTTTTTTGCACTCAGATTAAGTTGCGCCAACAACCTAATCTGTTTCCGAAATGCTCCTGTTACCAGCAGGAGCATTTTCATTCTGCCGAATTTCTAATAGCTGCTTTACTAGTTGAAACAGTAATTTTTCATCTTCTGTATTTCCGCCTTTCAGATGTTCCAATATCTGTTCTAAAGCTTTTGCGACTCTGTTAGACATATAATTTCCGACAGTTACCGTCACTTCCTGTCCCAATATGGATTTGCGGTAATAATCTCCTTTGGGAAGTCCCGATAATATAATCCTCGCTTCCACTTGGGCTTTTTCTTCATCACTCAGCCAGAATGCGATTGTGTTACGTCGAAACCTGTCCTCACGCTTACACGCCACTTTCCTCACCTCTCTCCACTTTTCCAAGCCTGTCCGCAATTTTTATCTGTGCATCCATAGACTGATGGCAGTATGTTTCAATCGTAGTTGTAACTTTTCCATGCCCTAACCTTTTTGCAATCTCGACAGGGCTGAATCCCATCTGTACGAGCATACTCGCATGGCTGTGTCTGGTACAATGGACAGTGATCTTTTTCACTCCTGACAGCTTAATCCCCCTCTCCATTTCATGCTCAAAGAAGCTCTTTGTCCGTCCTGCAAAAAGGCGTGTGCCTGCCCTCGCCCGATAAAGCGTTGCAATATACTCCTTTATCGCCTCCTGCAACTCCCTATGTATGGTAATTACCCTTATGGAACTCTCCGTTTTCGGAGGCGTAATCAAATCCTCCCCGTCAATCCTCGCAAGGGATTCATCAACCGTAATTGTCCCTTCCTCAAAATTAATGTCCTTTACCTGAAGGGCAAGTAATTCTCCCAGACGCATTCCCGTCCAGAATAAAATCTGGAATGCAACCCACGAATCCTGCTTATCCATAATTGCATCCGAAAACTTCTGAAATTCCTCCAAAGTCCAGTATGGTCTTTCATCTGCCCTGCTCTTTCCCATACTTCCTGCTTTCCGACATGGATTGGAGCGCAAATCATAAAAATTTACTGCATAATTTAAAATTGCACTAAGCTGGTTATGTATGGTTTTTAAATAAGTAGGCTTGAAACCTTTCTCCAACATTTCGCCCTGCCACTTTCTTATCATAGGTGCTGTGATTTCATTGATTGGTGTCTTGCCAAAGTAAGGCAGCACTTTATCATTCATTACATACTCTTTCTGCTTCATGGTAGTTTTCCGCAAACGTTTTTCCATGTCTGCTTTATAAATCTCCCAAAAGTCAGCCAACGTCATTGTTGGATCAGAAGATTGTTGTAATAGAAAGTGCGCATACCATTCTTCCGTTTCCTTCTTTGTTTTAAACCCTCTTTTCTGCGACTTCTTTTTTGCTCCTGTCCAATCCGTCCAGCGGTATTGTATCCGCCAAGTACCATTTGGATCTTTCTTTGCATTACAGCTCATACAACCGCCTCCTTTGCCGCCCCGTACCATTTTTCTTTGAAATAGGCTACGGGGATTTTCCCTGCGATTGTGAGAAAGCCTTTAGAAGATAATTCGCTGTTCATTTCCCGCAGAATCTTGTAAGACTTTCCCATGCTGATGCCGAGCATCGCCGCAATATCTGCGGCATTGTAATAAAGTTTTTCGTTCATTTCATTTCCTCCTGTTTATACCATTTGATTTTTATATGTATCATTTTGATACGTTTATATATTAGCGTATCTTTTGGTGCGTGTCAATAGCTTTTTTAAATATCTCTTTATTTATTCCGTATCTTATGATATTATTAAGTTGCATTTGATATTTGCTTGTATTGATGAAAAATTCCATAACACAGGAGGCGTAATAATTATGACAGTCGGCGAAAATATTCGGCGTATACGTCAAGAACGAGGTCTGACATTAAAGCAATTAGGAGAAATGGTTGGCGTCAGCGAAGCCTACATTAGAGCATATGAAAGCGGGCGTAGAAACCCCAAATTAAAATCTTTAGAGGCTTTAGCACAGGCACTTGCTGTCAATGTTGAAGTATTAACTAACTCTGACTTTGACGGTGTAAAAGCCATGCACAGACTTTTCCAAGTGTTCCGGCAATATGACGGACATTTGTTTGAGTATCAGGATCAGGACGGTAATGATATGGTTGCTGTCAGTTTTGACACGCTTTCTTTAATGCGTTCATGGTGTGACCGCTATGAGGAATATATGAAAGAAGTGGA
>CAQBGY010000515.1 GCA_948759685.1 uncultured Eubacterium sp. | reverse complement strand
CCTTACGTTTCGCTGCTGCTGACAAGAGGGCTGTAGCCATCGTAATACATGTACCGGAAGGAGCTGTTCCAAAGGATGGTCCTTCTGCAGGTATTACGATGGCTACAGCCCTCTTGTCAGCAGCAGCGAAACGTAAGGTAAACTGTAAAGTTGCCATGACAGGAGAAGTTAACCTTCGGGGAAAGGTTATGCCAATTGGCGGATTAAAGGAAAAACTTCTGGCCGCAAAAAATGCAGGTATTAAGACAGTATTAGTTCCAAAGAAAAATGAGCCAATGCTTGATGAGATTTCAAAGGAAATTACCAGTGGCATGAAAATTGTTCTAGCGGAAGATATGAGTGAAGTGTTAAAAACAGCACTTTGTTAAATAGTAAATAAAGTAGTGAGGTAAAGGAAGATGATTGTTAAGAGTGTTGAATTAGAGACCGTTTGTGGGATAACTAGTAAACTGCCGGAAAATGTGATACCGGAAATTGCTTTTGCGGGTAAGTCCAATGTAGGTAAGTCATCTTTGATTAATGGTCTTGTAAATCGAAAAGCTTTAGCCAGAACATCTTCTCAGCCGGGAAAGACACAAACGATTAACTTCTATAATGTAAATAAAGAATGTTATTTTGTGGATCTGCCAGGCTACGGTTATGCCAGCGTAGCAAAAGAAGTGAAGGCAAAATGGGGAAAGATGATAGAGAATTATCTCCATACTTCGCAGGTTTTAAAAGCGGTGTTTTTGTTAATTGATATCAGACATGAACCATCAAACAATGATATCGATATGTATGAATGGATATTGGCAAATGGATATGAGCCGATTATTATTGCTACGAAACTGGATAAGATTAAAAGAAGCCAGATTCAAAAGCATTTAAAAATGATAAAGGTGGGATTAGATGTAGTTCCAGGAACAAAGATATTACCTTTTTCGGCACAGACGAAACAGGGAAAAGACGAGATACTGGCAGTGATAGATGAGCTGGTATATGGTACAAATGAGGAGTAACAACATATGGCGATAGAAACAGAAACTTTATATAAGTTAATGATTATGCATATGCTGAATAAAGTAGAATTTCCATTGACAAACACACAAATTGCACAATTTTTTCTGGAAAATGAATACACCAATTATTTTGCAGTGCAGAAAGCAATCAGTGAGTTGATAGAAGACGGGTTTGTTTTTTCTAATGTGAATCGAAACACATCCTATTATCATCTGACATCAGAGGGGAGAGAAAGCCTTAAATTTTTCGAAAACAAAATACCAAATCAGGTAGTAGACGATATTGACATGTTTTTGGTAGATAATAAATACGAACTGCGCAATGAAGTCGGAACAATTTCTGATTACTACAGGGCATCCAATGGAGATTATGTAGTTCACTGTCAGGTAAAAGAAGGTGATACCACGCTGATTGAAGTAAATATTTCTACACCTGACAGAAAAATGGCATCTCAGATGTGTACCAATTGGGAAGCCATGAATAACAGTCAAAAAATATATCAGTTTATTATAGATAATCTGACAAAGTAAGTGGAGGAAAAAGTGGCACGTATAGACCAGAGTAAAATAAGAAATTTTTGTATTATAGCCCATATAGACCATGGAAAATCTACATTGGCAGACAGGATTATTGAGATGACAGGTCTTTTGACAAATAGAGAGATGCAGTCACAGGTTCTTGATAATATGGATTTGGAACGTGAACGTGGAATTACGATTAAGTCTCAGGCGGTCCGCACGGTATATAAAGCAAAAGATGGAGAAGAATATATTTTTAATTTGATTGATACGCCGGGGCATGTGGATTTCAATTATGAGGTATCAAGAAGTCTGGCAGCCTGCGATGGTGCTGTTTTGGTAGTAGATGCGGCTCAAGGGGTAGAAGCACAGACGCTGGCAAATGTGTATCTTGCGATGGATCATGATCTGGAAGTTTTTCCGGTAATTAATAAAGTGGATCTGCCTTCAGCAGACCCGGACAGAGTAAAAGCGGAAATAGAGGATGTGATTGGGCTTGAAGCAGAAGATGCACCTTTAGTTTCAGCAAAAACAGGATTAAACTGTGAAGATGTTTTAGAAGCGATTGTAAAAAATGTCCCGGCACCAACAGGTAATGCAGGCGCACCTTTGCAGGCATTAATTTTTGACAGTTTATATGATTCATATAAAGGGGTTATTGTGTTCTGCAGAATCAAGGAAGGTACCGTAAAGCCTGGAATGAATATTAAAATGATGGCGACCGGTGCTACAGCGAATGTAGTAGAAGTGGGATATTTCGGTGCAGGACAGTTTATTTCCTGTGATGAATTGTCAGCAGGAATGGTTGGATATATTACAGCCAGTATTAAAAATGTGGCAGATACAAAAGTAGGTGATACAGTAACGAATGCGGATGCACCATGCAGCGAGGCATTGCCGGGATATAAGGAAGTACAGTCTATGGTGTATTGTGGTCTGTATCCTGCCGATGGAGCAAAATACCCGGATTTAAGAGATGCACTGGAAAAATTACAGTTAAATGATGCGGCTTTAAAATACGAACCGGAAACGTCTGTTGCTCTTGGATTTGGATTCCGTTGTGGATTTTTGGGACTTTTGCATCTTGAGATAATTCAGGAGAGATTAGAGAGAGAATACGGTCTTGATTTAGTAACAACAGCTCCATCTGTTATTTATAAAGTTTATAAAGACAATGGAGAGATAATAGAGCTGACCAATCCAACAAATCTTCCGGACCCAAACGAAATATCTTATATGGAAGAGCCGATTGTCAGCGCCGAAATTATGGTGACAACAGAGTTTATTGGTGCGATTATGGAACTCTGCCAGCAGAGGCGTGGCAGATATATTAGCATGGAGTATGTAGAGGGACAGAGAGCGCTTTTGAAATATGATATTCCTTTAAATGAAATTATATACGATTTCTTTGATGCACTGAAATCCCGTTCCAGAGGGTATGCGTCATTTGACTATGAATTAAAAGGATATGAACAGGCGAAGTTAGTGAAGTTAGATATCCTTATTAATAAAGAAGAAGTGGATGCATTATCGTTTATTGTGCCGGAAGTTTCTGCATATGAGCGTGGAAAGAAGATGTGTGAGAAGTTAAAGAAAGAGATTCCAAGACAGTTATTTGAAGTGCCGATTCAGGCAGCGGTGGGTAGTAAGGTTATTGCTAGAGAAACAGTAAAGGCAATGCGAAAAGATGTTTTGGCAAAATGTTATGGTGGTGATATTTCCCGTAAGAAGAAGCTTCTCGAAAAACAGAAAGAAGGAAAGAAGCGTATGCGTCAGGTAGGAAATGTTGAGATACCACAGAGTGCATTTATGGCAGTATTGAAATTAGATGAAGAATAGGCATTGCCTATTCTTTTTCTCTATTAGTGTTAGGAGATGAAAAGGACAATGGACAAAAAGAACTTAGAGATTTATATACATATTCCATTTTGTGTGAAGAAGTGCGATTATTGTGATTTTTTATCTATGAAGGCAGATGAAAGTACAAAACGGGAATATGTACATGCTTTAATCAGGGAAATTGAAT
>CAQBGY010000514.1 GCA_948759685.1 uncultured Eubacterium sp. | reverse complement strand
ATTTATCACAAGAAAAATAAAATCAAAAGTGATATTGAACTTATTAACATAAACGATTGATTCACAAACAAGTTCTTTTATTTTTCACTTTTGATTTTATTAGTATTAAACAAGCCCTTTCAGGAAAGCCTTCAGTTTAGGGTCTTTTTCCCAAGACTTCTCTATTGTAGGGGTTCCTATATTTTCATACGCCTTTTCTAATGCTTCTCTTTTTAGCTTAGAATCCGCTTTTGCATAAATTTCAGTAGTCTGTATTGAAACATGTCCGAGCATATCTCTTATGTATATAAGATTAACTCCCGCTTGCAACAAGTGCATTGCTCTGGAATGTCGAAGCACATGAGGACTTACAACACCGGGGAACAATTCCGCATTTTTTATTTTGGCTATAGAAACGTACTTTTGCAATATGTATGTCATGCCCGTAGTGGTGAGCTTTTCTCCCCAACAATTACTGAAAAGGGGGCGGCTTCGTGTTGAAAACGAATTAAGGTTCTGTTCCTCCATGTATTCCATTAATAATTGCATAATTCCGTCCTCTATTGGAACAATTCTTCTTTTTGTTCCTTTGCCCAATAATTCGACAGTATATGGTTTTGATGTCCTGACAGATTCAGGGGTTAAATCAATGATTTCTTGTACCCGTGCTCCTGTATGATACATTAAAGCCAACAATGTCATATCCCTTCGCCCGTGTTTTGTGTCTTTGGGTATTTGTTCCAATAAATACTTTACAGCATCAATCGTGAGATAGGAAATACTTTTCTTAGAAGCCCTTTTTAGCCGTATGGTACAGATGTCTTTCCATTGTGACATATGCTTTGGGTCCTCGCAAATCATGAACCTGAAAAAAGAACGGATTGCCGCATATCTTTGATTTCGGGTGCTTGCGGAACTCCGGCGTTCATCCTGAAGCCAATTAAGAAAACCCATAACCGTTTTTCGATTGATATGATAAAATGAGAGGTTCTCCGCTTTCACATGCTCCTTATCCTGCATGTAAGTAATAAACAAGACAAGAGTGTCACGATATGAACGTATCGTATGATGACTTGTTCCACGTTCCTTAACAAGGTACTCCATGAAAAATTTTTCCACACACCTTGCAAAATCTTCATATTCATTCATTCTTGTATAATATTAAATGTTTTTGTACGACACATATCCTTATACATACTGGATGTAACGTCTGGAAATTTGCTTATTAAATCCGGATACATACTTTGGGTAAGTCTTAAGTAATGTTCTGTATTTATGGGATTCTTATGCCCCATGAAAGTTGCAAGAATTGGAAGCGTACAGTATATGTCCATTCCGTTGCGAACCATATTAACCATTGTATGAACACATGCCGTATGACGGAGGTCATGTACCCTTGGCCCGTCATGGTTTCCGATATAAGGTATTCCTGCATTGATTATTATCTTATGAAACCAACGGCTTACCGTACTGGAACCGACTCTTTTTCCCGTACCGGAAACGAACAGATAGCTGTTCGGAGCAGTAATGTCTGGAATGGATAGCCTGTTCCTGTAACTTATATACTGTCGTAGCACAATTTCAAGGCTATCGTTTATAGGAACCAAACGCTGAATATGGTTTTTGAGACTATCCACAACAATGAAATGTTTCTCAAAATGAATATCCCGATTACGAATATTCAATGCTTCGTTTATTCTCAAGCCTGTACTATAAAGTAATCTTATTAATGAAGGTAATACCATTAATATTGTATGTGAATGGTATTGACTTGTAATTCTTAGCTTGTCGCACTCTTTGAAGACCTTTTCCATTTCTTCATGTGAAAAGACATAGGGAATAAAATCTGACGAGGGATTCTTATGTGGATACGGTATGTAGCAATCATTTCCGACCGTACACATATATTTAAGAAAAGCTGTCATCATCAGTACCTTGGTGTGTATTGTGGTACGTTTCCGATTAACAGATGCCCATTCATACCAGCCATCATACATTTCTTTGGTAATCTGTGTGGAGGTCAGACTGTTCTGTTGAAAATAGATATCTAATTCATGGAAAAACCATTTGGTTTGGGTTGCTGTATGTCCGATTGCTTCTTTCTCCTTTATATACGCATACATATATGGAGAAAGCACACTATTATATCTCATTTGATTAACCATATAGTACCCCTCCTTTCTGATTATAAAAGTCATCACTAACCGGAGGTACAGAAAGAGAACACCGCAACAAGGCATTAATGTCAATCTTTAAGTACGAAAGCGTAGTTTCGGTTGTACTGTGCCCAAGCGCTTCTGAAATAACTGGCATTGAGATTCCATTTTCTAACATTCGTGATGCCAAACTATGCCTTAAGCTATGAGGTCCGTGATGTTTTTCTTGGAATTTGACACCTGCTTCCCGAAAATATTCCACTAAAATACATCTGAAAGTTCCTATTGACAGCGGTCTGATTGGAGGGCTTAGAGATAAAAAGACCGTTTTAATATTTGATTGAGGGCGCACATAACGGAGATACTCTGCCAAAGCATTTCCGACTTCAGTCAATAGAGGAAGGATAACTTCTTGTCCTGTTTTTTGTTGGGTCAATCGTATAACATTATTCTCCCAGTCTAAATTGTTAAGATTGAGATTAACGATATCAGATCCTCGCAGTCCCAATCTGGAAGCGAGCAATATCATGGCATAATCTCTTTTTCCTTTACAGCTACTTCTGCAAACCGCATTTTCAATAGCCAGCACTTCTTCTTTCTCGTAATAAGAAGGAAGTTTTGTTCCTTTTTGACGTACCATACCAAACAAGAGTTCTGACAAGTCCCTATTCGTTTTGCCTGCCGTGAAAAGATAGGATAGAAAACGTCTTAAAGAAGAAAAACGGTCAGACTGTATATTATGCCGGGAACTGATAAAAGCATAAATATCCGTATCTGACAATGTAGAAAGTGTAACTCCACGCATCTCCATTAATACTGAAAAGTTATTCAGCTGAAACCTGTATTGTCGAATCGTTTCTTTACGGACACGGTTCTCCTCGCTGTAACTTTTTATAAACTCCAATGCAGCCAAACCGATTTCCCCCGGAAATGGGTAATCCTTGTATTGGTATCGAGAATGTTGTTGGATAACAAAAGTTTCTTGTCCTTCAATATAAGCATTTAATGCCTGAATTGCAGGTATTACTTGTCTGCATCTGTACTTGTTTACACTTTGCTCGTATAAATTGTTGATACATTGTTCGCCTATTTGGGGAACATATTCACATACATTATATGACTCCATGTATCTGCAAAGAAAGGCACAGCCTTTGAGACAGCATCTTATCTGCTCTGCCGATAATTTGTAGATACAAAAAACCTTTTCCGCAAAAGGAATCAAATCTTTACGGGCTACTGATTTTATTTGCATAATCCTAAATATTTAATGGATGGCGACTTTGCCAACCCAATGCAATAATAAGGATTTGGAGTGATATTATCTATAATTATTATCATAAGTATCACTGAAAAACAAGCAATTATAAAAAAGAGTATTGCTTACTTTTGATTTTATTTTTCTTGTGATAAA
>CAQBGY010000513.1 GCA_948759685.1 uncultured Eubacterium sp. | reverse complement strand
AGCGGTATAAAAGATACTAAAAAAAGGATGCCTTCTATAACCATATGCAGATATAGGAACATGGATATACAGAACAAAACAAACAGCCCCAGTTCCATTGATACCAGAAAACCATATTCATATACTTTTCGATCTGTTTCCTCCACCGTGCCTTTTTTTATTATGTAGTCTGCTAAAAATTTAGCTGTCCTTTCCATAATCAGAACCTTCTGAATTTCTTTACTTCATCCGGCTGTTTAGGCTGATGAAAGAATACCATACACCTGCTGTTTGCTGCTACGGAAAGAGCATGATTGGCAATCACAGTCAATGCCTTTGCTGCTACTTTTTTATCCTGAGTTTTCATAGTAAATCTTCCTCCCTTCCTTTTTTATATTAGTATATACCTACTACACTATTTTCAAGACAAACTGTCAATAATCCGAAAATTGCTGTCAAAATTCCCCGAAATTTAATACTATTATTAAAGAAAAAATACCATCTTTCGTTTCAATCACTACTTCACCTTGGTATTTATCTGCAATTCTCATTATGGATTTTAGGCCATAACCGTGCCTCTGTTTTTCCTTTTTAGTAGAAACGGGTATTCCAGTCCGGTTTTTTTCTATTTTATGCTCATACGGATTTTTTATTACAACAACCCATGCTTCCTTTTTTACCCCCATTGATATCTCAATTATTTTCTTTTGATATCTGCACTCCCTTACAGCCTCGATTGCATTATCTATCGCATTACCAAGAATAATACCTATATCACAAATATCTATGGGCAATTCATTTGGTATAAATATTTTTAAACTGAATTTTATATCGAATTTACTTGCAGCTGCAAACTTGAAATTTATTATAGCATCCACTGTACTTTTTCCACTGTTGGAAATTTTTTCTGCATATTGGTTATTCTTGATAATAATATTCAGATTTTCAATTATACCATCAATATCACCCTTCTCAATATATCCTTTTAGTGAGATAAGTTTATTTTCCAAATTATGTTTTTCATTATAAAATTCTTCCATGATTCTTTTTTGCTCTGCAGTATTCCCAGATATAATGTCGATCTGCTGTGCATATACTGCTTTATCACACTCATTCATAAACATTTCGTTCATCTTTGTATACAATTCAAAAATCATAACATTAAATACAAGAAGAATTATCATAATGGCAATTGCGGATAACGTATGACTTTTCGTATAATAAAATACACTGAAAGAAATATAAATACTTCCAATAGGAAAAGACAATAAATATAAGTAGTAATAATTGGGCACAAACTCTCCCTTCTGTCTATTCCAATACGACGATATTACATATACAAATATTATCATTAATATTTTAGTAATGACTGCCCCCATATTATACATTCTTTCTGTCGGTTCCAAAATAAGATATAAAACAAAAAATACTAAAAATTCTGTTAATGCCCATACTACCGAAAAGACTACCACCAGAAAGTACTTTCGATTTCCAGTACAATGATATCCCAGAATTGCTATCAACAAAATCAACATAATATTGCAAAATGTCATCAGCATATTTGCATCTTCCTGTTTTATGTGCAAATAAGTTTGAAATAATCCAAAGATTATCCATATCATCACAATCCAAAACGAAGTTTTCTTTTTTTCATAAAATATATCCCAGAATCTTCTGACAATCCACATTGTTGTTATAACCATTGCTATATTTAGTATGTAATTACTCATCTACTTAACCTCATGACAGCCTATCAGACCACCTGCAATAATTCTTAATCTAACCGTCATTTTAAAAACTCAATTATCTGTAATTCACAATTATACGTTACTAATATGATATTTCCCACTCCCCGCTAAGAATACGTAATTTGTAGTCAAAATTACTTTCATGTTCTTTTCTGCATTTATAAAAAATGTACTTCATCTCCTATTATTTTATTGTATTGTTCTCCAAAAGTTTTTTGTCTATCCTCGCTAATCGGTAATTTCGTTCCAGTTGTTAGTGTTACTTCAGTTCTTGAACGTGATTTTATGTGATGATAATTCACAAGAAATGATTGGTGAATTCTTAAATATGGGATTTTTCCATTTGTGACCTGGATTTCTACATCTGATAATTTACCATTAAATAATCCTATACTCCCACTTTTGCCATATAAAATGACTTTTCTACCCTTGCTTTCAAAATAAAGTATATCTATACAAGGGATTTTATATTCTATATTCTTATAACGATAAACAAAATAAAATCTGTTATTTCCTATTTTCCTATGTGCATCCAGAAAGGTATTTGCAAACAGTTCTGTATCAATAGGCTTTTTAATAAACGTGAATACATCTAACCGGAAAAGATCCATTAAATATCTGTCATACCCTGATACATAAATCAGCAATACATTTTCATCCATCTTTCTGATATTTTTCGCTATTGTTATCCCATCACCATCTTTCATCTGAATATCAAGATATATCAGGTCGTATTTAGTCCCCGATAGCATTTCTTTTTCCAAAGAACTGCCGCCATAAAATACATCTGTGTCTACAGATATATTTTCTTTTTGGCATATTGTTAAGATCATATTATCAATCTGACTGGCAATCATGTTTTCATCATCACAAATAGCAACCTTTATCATAAGCATTCCTCCTCGCTGATTTATCTTAAAAGTTCGCAATGTTCTGACAATATCCAGTTTAATGTTCATAAGAATCTAAGTTTTTGACTACTGGGCTCATTTCCAGAATAGCATGCTAAAATCCGGAAACGAGCTCATCAAAAAATCAGTTTTTAATAAGAATTGTAATTTCGAAATGTAACAGATTCCGAACCAGATTTTGCGTGTACTGTACCAGAAAATTCAAGTTTATAGTTCCCTGGACCATATGACTTGAAACTACCTTCATACTGAAACTCATTACCCTTTAGGCTGATATATTCTGAATCCTTTTTATCATAATTACCACTTGTATCTTGCTTATACAGAGTCATTGTTCCTGAAACGCCTGTAACTTCTGAAATTCCCCATATATTCATGGAGTATGTTACGCCGGAAGCACTAGGATACACTCCGATATCAGCACTTTCTATATACGTAAATCGCGGACTTAGTGTTTCAACTATCCCATAGTCATTTTCTTGCATTTGAGTAGTATTCAGTTTTTCTTCGGCAAATACTATTGACCCTGACATAAATTCTGTTGTCGCAATGAGAAAAGATGCAACAATGGTAAAAATGGATTTAAATTTCATTAAAAATTTCTCCTTTCAGCTTTCTATAAAAATACATAGGTAACTTTTTATTTACCTATGTATTTATTAACGCACCAAATTATTATTTTTCTACAAACTATTTTATATTTTCTGCAATTTTTATCATAGTATCGAAATCCAAACATGAGGCTATATAGACACATCCGTTTTCGGTACTCCATGTAACATAATTTTTAAAACCTTCCGATTGAGCTTCAAAAAATTCCCCTTTTAAATTATTGAACTGGACATCGCTAATTAAATAATGTTCATTATCTAACTTGACAGTTGAAAGTTTGTACCACTAAGAAGCCAGAAAATCCCATTGTTCT